>JAHWHT010000056.1 GCA_019323135.1 Candidatus Woesearchaeota archaeon | reverse complement strand
GTACGTCAAAAAAGCCCCACTGCTGTAAATCGTAAAATATGTTTGTGAACGCACTTCCGCCGTATTGGAATAACATTTTTTGTACCTCTTGATTATATTTTATGTTGATTTATCTTTTCCTATTTTTGGTGGCGATACCATCAGCCACACAAATACTACAACTCCTATGATTAATATTATTGATGCTACTGCTGTACTAGTCCAGAATTGACTTATTAATCCAATAAATACCTCTAGCCAGCTGTTTCCTGAGTCTATTTTGATTGCATGAAGAAAGATGAACACAATTCCTATGAACATGATGGTCATAAATATCCATTTCCAGGTTCCAGTCAATGCTACATCTTCATCTTTGCCATAGAATGTTCCTACCAGCATCAAGAAGAACACAGATAATAGCAGTAAGATGATTATTTGTGATGAGACTTGTGTTATTGCTGCAACTATTTTGCCTGATGCAATCACTAAAAAGCCGATTACAAACGCAACCATTGCATTCAAGTTTTTCTTTGTGTAGGTTGTTCCCTGTATTACTTCTGTTCCTAATATCTTTGTTTTTTCTAGTATTGCAAATACAATTGTGAATGTGAGCAAGAACGGTAGAACAACGTCATAAATACCTATCTTTTGCAGAAATCCGATTACATTACCTAATATTGATGCCATTTCTATACCTTCTTTTTTCTACACAAAAAATTCTCTTTTATATATATAAACCTTTCGTTATATTATTGGCAGCAATGGTGCCTGCGGAGTTCTTAGTGTAACTTGTGAGAATAGATAAATCTGGTAAATTAGTGATTACAGAAGCAGAACGTAGCGCACCATTGCGAGTTACTGGCAAATGAAACAAGTCATTGCCCCTAAATCAAAAGTTTTATATTGTCTCACTTTATAAATACCCTTTATGATAAACAAGAAAGCATTTGCGTCCATGCGCAAGGAAATCGAGGTTTTTGATTCTTTGAGAGAAGATTTGATAAAAACTTCAAGAGATCTTCTGAAATTATCCAAAGCAGCAATTTACTCTATTCATAGACAAAAGATTTCAGAGGCTAACAATCAACTAAAAAAAGCAAAAGCAGTTATTAAAAAACTCAAAGCTCTGATTAAGAAAAACAGTTCTCTTGCAACAGTTGGAGCTTATTCAGAGGCAATGGAAGAGTATGTTGAAGCTGCCTGTTATTATGGTTTTATCAAGCAGAATAAATTGCCTACTGCTAAAGAACTTGGTGTTGGCACAATAGTATATTTGCAGGGTCTCTGTGACTTAGTCGGTGAACTGGTCAGAAAAGCTATTAACTCCAGTATAGACGGTGATTTCAAAACCGCTCTTAAAGTCAAGAAGTTTGTTACTGATGTTCATGAGGAATTGATGATGTTTGATTTCAGGAATATTCCTGTGAGAAGAAAGTTTGATTCTATCAAATATGGCTTAAATAAGTTAGAAAACTTAATCCTTGAGCTGAAATTAAAAAACAAGATAAAATGAAGCGCGCAGCACATATTGCTTTAACCCAATGCCTAGGTGTAAAAAAGAGTGATTCTGTTCTTATTGTGACTGATAAGCCTAAAAAGAAAATTGCAGAGACTTTTTTTTATGAGGCTATGATGCTTGCAAAACATGTTCTTTTAGTAACTATTCCTGTAGGAAAGATTCATGGCGAAGAGCCTCCTAAACTTATCGCAGAAGCCATGAAAAAATATCCGGTCTGCTTATTGATTACCACTATGTCTCTCTCTCACACAAACGCAAGAAAAGCAGCCTGTAAAAAAGGTGCAAGAATGGCATCTATGCCAGGCATAACTGCAGATATGATGAAGCGGTGCATTCCTATTGATTATGCAGAGCTCACAAAAATCAACAAGAAGATACTTAAGAAAACTAAAAAGCTCACTAAAGTAAGAATCGCCACAAATACTGGCACAGATATTTCTTTAATTGTCAAGAACATTAACAACGATGTTGTGGGCGATAATGGAATCTATAAGAAACCTGGCGCATTTGGCAATCTTCCTGCAGGAGAGGTTTGCTGGGCACCTGTAGAAGGCAAGACTAATGGTGTTTTTGTTGTCGATGCTTCTATGTTTGATGAGAAAATGAAAAAGCCAATTACAATCAAAGTAAAAAATGGTTATGCTTATGAGATTATTGGCAGTGCTCAGGCAAAGAAATTGCTCAAAATGATTAAGCCATTAGGCAAGTCTGCTTTTAACATCGCAGAACTAGGCATTGGAACAAATCCAAAAGCAAAAATCACAGGCAATGTCCTAGAGGACGAGAAAGTTGCAGGCACTTGCCACATTGCATTAGGCAACAATACTGGCCTTGGCGGAAAGACTTATGCTAAATGCCACTTAGACGGCGTCATAAAAAAGCCAACAATATTCTTCGATGATAAATGTATTATGAAGAAGGGAAAACTTTTAATATAGACTCTATTTCTTGATGATTATGTATAGGACTAATACTTGTGGAGAATTGAACAAAGACTTTGTTGACAAAGACGTAACTCTTGCTGGCTGGATTGATTCTCTTAGGATACAGGGCAAGATAGGATTCTTGCTGTTAAGAGACAGATACGGCATTACTCAATTTTTTCTTAATCCTAAGTTAGCTAAAGAATTTGGGCATCTCAGAAAAGAGTCTGTCATCCAAGTTAAAGGAAAAGTCAATGCAAGACCGGATAAGCAAATCAAGAAAGATATGCCTACTGGCGAAGTTGAAGTCGAAGCACAAGAAATTATTGTTCTTAATGAAGCAGAGCCAATGCCTCTTGATGTTGAAGAGACTACAGAGGAAACAAGGTTAAAGTACCGTTACCTTGACTTGAGAAGGCCTGAAATGCAGAATAATTTGTTTACTAGATATAAATTAACTAAAGCAATGAGAGATTTTTTAGATAAAGAGAATTTTATTGAGATTGAAACACCAATCTTATCCAAATCAACTCCAGAAGGCGCAAGAGATTATCTGGTTCCAAGTAGAGTGCATGCAAAAAAGTTTTATGCTCTTCCTCAATCTCCACAGCAATACAAACAGTTGTTGATGGTTGCTGGTTTTGACAGGTATTTTCAGATTGCAAGATGTTTTAGAGATGAAGACTTGAGAGCAGATAGGCAGCCTGAATTCACTCAGCTTGATATGGAGATGAGTTTTATTGAGGAAAAAGATGTTTATCCTTTGATTGAGAACTTAGTAAAATACATCTGGAAAGAAGTTCTTGGTAAAGATTTAAAGATTCCATTTCCTAGAATATCTTATGCAGAGTCTATGAAAAAATACAAGACCGATGCTCCAGATACTCGAAAGAAAAAAGATTCTGGCGAGTTTGCTTTTGTTTGGGTCACAGATATGCCTTTGTTAGAATATAATGAAGAAGATAAAAGATATTACGCAGTGCATCATCCGTTCACAAGCCCTATGGCAGAAGACATTAAGTTGCTTGAAAAAAGTCCTGACAAAGTTCGTGCTCATGCTTATGATCTTGTCTTGAATGGTACAGAAATCGCAGGCGGTTCTATAAGGATGCATAGGAATGATTGGCAGCAAAAGGTTTTCAAGGCCCTGAACATGAAGGAAAAAGAATTTAATGAAAAATTCGGTCATTTGTTGAATGCTTTCAAGTTTGGAGCTCCTCCGCACGGCGGAATTGCGTTTGGTCTTGACAGATTAGCTGCAATAATCACAAACAATGAATCTATCAGAGAAGTTATTGCTTTCCCAAAGACCAAGACTGCAGAATCTTTAATGGAAGAAAGTCCTTCTGAAGTTGCTAAAGACCAGTTAGATGAACTGCACATTAAGACTAAATAATTTTTTAATTAAATTTTTCTAAGAATTCTTTCTTAAACTCCTCAAACTTCTTTTGTTTAATACTTTCCCGAATTCTGCGCATAAACTCCTGCATCCAGAAAACATTATGTATTGATTTTAATGTGTGTCCGGTTGGTTCATTTAGTCTTGTCAAGTGATGCAGATAAGCTCGGGTAAAATTCTTGCACGTAAAACACTCGCAAGATGAATCAATTGGTTTTTCATCCAGTTCAAATTCTTTTTTGTCAATATTAATCTGTCCTTTCCATGTGAACATTGTTCCATTGCGCGCAGTCATTGTAGGATATCTTGAATCAAAACAATCTACCCCCATTGAAACAGCCTCTAAAATAAGGTCTGGTGTTCCAACCCCCATCAAATAACGCGGTTTTTCTTTGGGAACAAATTTAATTGCAGCCTCAACTGCTTTAAACGTATCTTCAGAAGGTTCTCCAATAGCCAGTCCTCCAAATGCATAGCCGTCAAAATCAAGTGCAGCAATTGCTCGTGCACAAAACTCCCGCAAATCAGGATATGTTCCGCCCTGAATTATCCCAAACAGCCACTGTTTATCTTTGATTTTGTCATGATGATCTTTGCATCTTTTTGCCCAGGCTATTGTTTTCAATACCGATTCTTGTATTCTTTTTTTATCAGAGCCGTAAATTGGCATGTCATCAAGACACATTGCCACATCACTCCCAATCGTATGCTGCATATCCATATCTTTCTCAGGCGTTATCAATAATTTGCTGCCATGAAACGGCTCTTTGAAGTGTATTCCATCGTCTGTTGTTTTTATCAGCAGCTTATCACTATACATCTGAAATCCTCCAGAGTCAGTAAATATTACTCCGTCATAATTGATGAACTTGTGTATGCCTCCCATCTTGCGCAGAACATTTAATCCAGGTTTAACAGAGAGAATAAATCCATTGCAGATTATCGCATCACTTCCGACCTGTTTTAGTTCTTTGTTATTGATGAACTTTGCAGCGCCTTTTGTAACCACAGGCATAAAGAACGGCGTCTCTACCTCTCTGTTGTTTAATTTCAGTGTTCCTGTTCTTGCATTTCCCTCTTCAGATGTTATTTTGAACATATAGAGAAATAGAGTGCGCATCCTTAAAAAGGTAACGCAACATATTTAAAGACAAAGAATTTCTTAGAGGGTATGACGAACTTCCTTACAGTCAAAGAGGCTATGAAAAAAGGCAAAGGCAAGGTAGCTTTGCGTGGCTGGGTTTACCGAGAGCGTAAATCTAATGCACTGGCTTTCATAGTTCTTAGGGATCACACAGATATTATTCAGTGTGTTATTGAGAAGGAAAAAGTAGATAAGAAAGTATGGAATGACGCTGAAAAATTATTGATAGAATCTAGCATAGAATTAGAAGGGACTATCAAAGCAGACAAGCGGGCTCCTACTGGCTTCGAAGTTCATGTCAATAAATTAAATGTTATACAGATTTCAGAACGGTTTCCTATTGTTAAAGACCAAAGTCCTGAATTTTTGCTAGACAACAGGCATCTCTGGCTAAGATCTAGAAAGATGGTTGCAATAATGAAGATTCGTTCTACTGTCACAGGAGCTATTCATCAGTTCTTCAGAGATAAAGGATATTTTGAATTCACTCCCCCTATACTGCAGCCTAGTCAGTCAGAAGGCGGTTCAACTGTATTTGAAGTTAAATATTACAAAGACACTACTTATCTTTCACAGACCTGGCAGTTGTATGCAGAAGCTGCGGTTTTTGCTTTAGGAAAAATATATGATGTCTCTCCTACTTTTCGTGCAGAAAAATCAAAAACTTCAAGACATCTGTCCGAATTCTGGATGGCGGAAATGGAAGCGGTCTGGATGAAGTTAGAGGAATGTTCTGAGATTGCTAAAGAAGAAATCAAGTTTATAATCAAGGAAGTTCTTAAGCACAACAAAGAAGATTTAAACATTCTCAAGAGAGATATAAAATTGCTCGAGCATTATGTTAAGACTAAGTATCCAACAATAACATACGACGAAGCTCTAAAGATTCTAAAAGATAAATACAAGATGAAGATTCCTTTTGGAAAAGATTTAAGGACAATAGAGGAAGACAAAATCACACAGCATTTTGGCGTTCCAGTTGTTGTTACTCATTATCCTACTGAGACTATGGCTTTCTACAAGCCTCCTGAACCAAAAAATCCAAAGACTGCAAGGTGTTTTGACATGCTTGCTCCAGAGGGATATGTTGAGATTGTTGGCGGTTCAGAAAGAAGTCTAGATATTGAATATATGTCTAAAAGATTAAAAGAAATGGGAGAAGATCCTAAAAATTACGATTGGTATTTTGATACTCGAAAATATGGCAGTGTGCCTCATTCAGGCTATGGTGTGGGAGTTGAAAGGGTTATTGCATGGATTTGCGGTTTGGATAATATTAAGGACGCAATACCGTTTCCAAGGACTATGTTAAGAAAAAGCCCTTGAATATTAGAAAATGATTGATAATTTGCTGGGAGTCTACTTAATACACTTATCTTATTTTGCGCTAGTTTTTATTCCAGTAATTTCCAGTTTGGGTTTTCCTTTTTCAGAAGAGCTGGTTTTATTAGGTGCAGGTTATCTTGCAGCAATCGGTTTTATTCGTTGGGACTTAGGTCTTATGTTAGTGTTTATTGGTGTTATTGCCGGTGATAATTCTGCTTACTTCATTGGCAGGCAGGGCGGAAGACTATTTGATTTGATTGTTTCTGAAAGGAAATTAAAAAAAGCACAAAAATATACTGATAAGCATGGTGCAAAAGCAGTTTTCATTGCCAGATTTATTCCTGGCATGAGATGGTTGGTTCCTATTATTACAGGAGCATCAAAGATGAATTATAAAAAATTCTTTTTGTATAACACTCTTGGCGCAATTTTAGTTGTGCCCATCGGTATGAGTATTGGTTATTATGTCGGCAGGAGTATGGAGCAGATTATTGTTTTTACTCAGGATTTAAATGCGATTATTTTTATTTTTGCTTTAGTGTTAATATC
>JAHWHT010000003.1 GCA_019323135.1 Candidatus Woesearchaeota archaeon | reverse complement strand
ATTGTAAATACTTTCTATCTTACTATTTATATTTTATCTTTCTAAACAGCCTAAATTCTGGAATAAGTCATTAATTTAATAAATAAACTCTTTTTCTTTAACAAAATGGTTATTGATGACTTATTAAAAGAAAGGGTTATTGCTCAAAGCAAGCGAGTAATTCCAGAATCATTGCATCAAGGAGAGTGGTCTGTAGATTTAAGAAAGTATAATGAAGCTTCTGCTCAATTGCTTGATGACAACTTAACTCCAGTTGCAAGAGTTATCTGTGAAATAAGAGGCACTTTTGGATCAAAAGTTGCTATTCCAACAAGCTATACTATTTATGAAGAAAACAATCTGCCTAACGGCAACACAGAAACTATCCATAACACATACAGAATAATGAATAAAGAACCTTCTTTTTTTCTAGGCGGGTATGTAATTAAAGATAAAGATGGTCAGCGTATAGAGCAAGGCACAATAAACGAAAACGGCGAAAGATTCCCTTTTCGCTTTACTTAAAGCCCCAGCTTTATAAATCACGACTTCTTACTAAGTATGACTGAGTGGGAATATATGAAGAAGAAAATAAGCATTTCTATTGATGAAGAGACTTTACTAAAGATACTTGATAATATAGCCAAAGGCAGATTCCGAAACAAGAGCCATGCAATAGAATACGCAGTGAATACAATGTTAAAATGAGTGATTCAGAACTACACAGTATACAAGAGAATGTAAAGCCCAAAGACCCAAATGATTACACAGGCAGGAGTATTGAAGGATATACACTAGGTGAAAAATTAGGCAAAGGCGGTATTGGTGTTGTTTATTCTGCTAAAAAAGACGGCAAACCTTTTGCAGTGAAGTTATTGCGGCAGAATAATCCTTCTCTTGGTTCAACACTGCAAAAGGAATTTACTGCACAGGAAAAGATCTCTCATGAAAATATAAGAAAAATCAATGAATTTCGCCAGTCTGCCTGCTTTGATGACAATGGCAATGAGCCTCTTGCCTTGCTTGTTATGGAATATATTGACGGCGAGCATCTTGATGTAACAAAAGTTGATGATGAAAGCGTTTACAGCATTACTGTACAGATTACAAAAGCTCTTAAGGCAGCTCATGATGCAGGTATTATACATAAGGATCTTAAGCCAACAAATATTCTGATTACAAAAGACGGCAGAGTCAAAGTTTCTGATTTTGGCTTGGCAAAGATTGTGCAAGACCACTCATTACTTGAGCAGTCAATGCCTATGAGCAGTGCACTGCTTGAACCCAGCATTACAGGCCCAGGAACTTATGGTTATTTTCCTCCTGGAGAAAATGAAGCAGAGCCTGCGCGTGACTTGTACAGTCTAGGAGTCATTCTTTATCAGATGGTTACTGGCACAAAGGATTTTCCAGACCCGGATGTTTATGATGATGTAAAAGAAGCTGCAGAAAGAAAAAAACTTGAGCGTCCTGAAGCTATTGCAGAGCTTGTCAAGAATCTTGTCTCTAAAAAACAGAAAAGGTGCTGTAATATTTCTGAGCTGGAAGAATTAGAAGGTTACACGTGTATTGCTGAAGCAGAAAATAGATTTTTTAGAAAGGCTTCTGAATACTTGAAAGTCCAATTAAAGTATTGTGAAGGCCCTGTTGAAAATCAGGAAGAGTTTGAGAATAATCTGAAAAGCTATCTAAAAGTGCCAAGAAAGCATCGCTTGCAGGCATTAAAAAATGCGTTGTTCAGGTTTTCTCCAAAAGACAGGGAATTTCTGGCAAGCATGCTTTCAAGCGAGGAATTTCATGGCAAATCAGATTCAGAGGAATTGCTGAGAATATCTCTAAAATTATTTTCATTTGAGGAATTTGTTAAATTTACAGACTTGTCTGATCCAGAACAATACCAAAAGATGTGGAAGAAGTTCAACAGAGTATCTGATTTAGCAAATGAATTGGGTTTTAATGAATATTTTGAACAACAAGAACTGGCGCTTTGGGCAAAACATCAAGATAAGTTTGATCAGGCAGAAGCTGCTGAAAAAGCCCGTAAAGAACTTAAGGCAGAACAAAGTCAGAATATAACAGAGGCAAATTTTCCGACATACCAAAAATATATCCAGCTGATTAACGAGATAAATCCAAAGAAAATAACAGATGAACTTGCAGACGATATTGCTTATTCTGCCTGGAAAGAAGGCCTTGCTCCAGAATATGTTGATTACATTATTGAATCAATTGCCCGCAGGAGAGAGAAAGGATTGCTCAGAAGAGTTAAAGAAGGCTTGTTTGGAACCAAAGATGAATATTCAGGCAAAAGCAAGCAGGAGATAAGGGAAGAATTGAAGAAGTATGCGGAAATTATACGCCCTGCATATGTAGAACACGCCAAAAAAATAAGCAGAAAATACAATATCTTTGTTGACGACATTATTGAAGAAGCTATTCGTAAGCTTGCAGAGCGTGCAGAAAAACGAAAAGACCGCATTGGCTCAGAACTAATGGATGCTCTGCGCAAAAGAGATTCTAAAGCCTTCTCAAAAAGACCAAACTATTCTCAGTTGGCGAAAGACACTGAAAAAATATGCAAGATACATTATTTAAATCCCCGTTTTTTGGGCAAAGTAATGAAAGGAAGTATCGTATATGCTTCTACTTTGCCTGTTGTATGGGTTGCCACAGGCAATTCTATGGCAGGAATTGGTGCAGGCGCGGCATCTTCACTCGTATATCATACTTACGCAATGTACCAAGAGAAGAAAACAGAAGCAAAATGGTCTCAGCAAGAAAAAGACCAGAAATCAATTGATGAAACCGTCAAAAAATTAATGCAGGGAAAAGAAGTTGAGCCTCTTGAAGAAGCTGTTGTTGAAGTAGAGTTGTATGATCTTGCTAAATTTATGACAGTGGGTGCTGGAGCAGGAATACTATGCATGGAAGGTGCTTGGCAGTTTTTGATAAATATGTTTGGCGACGGATTACTGGAAAAAGTCTCACACACAGGATGGAGTTTAATTGATGGGGCTATTATTGGTGCTTTTGGAGGATTAATGTATTCAGCAATAATAGATGGAATCAAGACTGGAACGCTTGTAGATAAAACCACGGAGAATGAACAAGAAAGCGAATCCCCAACAAAAGAAAAATCAAGTTTGCTAAGCAAGATTAAAAATTATGTTCTTAGTGATGTGTATGATGCCAAATCTTATGAAAAAACTCTTACAAACGCAATTGGTTGGCCAATTTTAAGCGGGTTGCTTTCTGCAGGAATTACTGCAGCCACAAATAACACAGGCATTTCATCTGTCCCTCTTTCATTTGTAACAGGTGCAGCAGCTTGGCTAACAAGTTTGACATACGTTGCTGTTCGCGGGGCTGCTTCATTTGAAGTAGGGAGAAAGCAGCAAGAGAAATCCAAAGAAAAGAAAAAACAAGCACAAGAAAAAAAAGAAAACTTAGATACTGCTAAGCAGCTGCATGAAAAAATCAATAACCAAAAACCAGGGCTTGAAGAAATACTTAAACAAGTAGATGGATTTAATGCGCAAATACTTGAAAACAAGGAAGCTGCAAAAAAGAAAGAAACCGCTGGAAAAAAGATTTTAGAAAAACCTCTCGCGCAAGAGCCTCAAGATTCTTACACTTCAGAGCCTGTTGACTTTGTTGAAGTTGATATTAAAGAATCTGCTCCAGAACCAGTACAAGAATCTTATCAGCAAAATCAAGAACCCCCAGTAGAAGAGCTGAAACCAGCCCCTCCAAAGCCTGAACCAGAACCCCCGAATTATGACGATTCAGAGCCTGAGGAAGACGAATTTGAAGAAAACAACAACCTTCTTCTAGCATAATCACTTATAAGTAGTAAAAATAGAAAGATTTATAAAGGATTACTACTATTATTATGTATAATTTATACATACGGGGTGTTGACAGTGAAAGACCAGATAGTGATTACAAAAAGAATAGCTAAGCACGGGAATCAAGCAATAATCATAGTGCCAAGAATTCTTGAAAAAAAACTAAAGCCAAAAACAATCGTTAAACTTACAATAGATGTTCTGGAGGAAGCTAAATGATAACAGCAGAAGAGCGTTTAAGACTGGAAGAAGGAATATTAAGAAGTTCTTTAGGTGCTGATGACGATGACCTAGAAGAAAAAAGAAGCATGGTCAGATATGTTTTTGATGACAATGGCGAAATAATTGAGATGCTTCCAGGTATTGGTACTCTTGAAGAGTTTGGAATTGGAACATACCAAAAGCAGTACAGAGCTGCAAGTAAAAGCAAATTCAGGAGATTCTTAAGAAATACTTTAGACAAGATTAGAGGCAAAGATACAAGAGCAGAAATGCTTCGCCATTCTCACGCATTAAAGTTAGACTTAAGCAAAGACTGGAAAAGGTTTTATGCTAATTTGCTAATTGGAGAGAATAATCAAGGATTATTAAAACACCTTGCAGAGCAGGGAATCATTGATGACAATTACATTGCAGAGCTTACAAAAAATACTGGTTGGATTTTTGACAAACATCCTCTCCCAATCTATGAAATTAAATTCGACCAGCACACAAAGCACGCCTTGGCAAATGATGGCGGGCTGTATAAGATTATTTTAGAAATAAGGCAGGATGAATTTTGTACGTTTTTCGCTAAAAAACACGGTAAAAAGGCAGAGTTTGAGAATACGTTAAGGGTTCAGCCTTTGCTTGCTGAGGTTACTGGCGGAAAGGTTAGTCCTATCATTGCAATTGACAGGCATAACGAAATCACTGTTGAGTCTTTTATTAAAGGCGAGACCTTGACCCAATCTTTTGCGCGAACAGCAAACCAGGTTAATACAACAATAGCTTACCAAGAAAATTCCAGCCGTACTTTAAGAGAACGTGAAAAAGAAATTAGGCGAAGCTGGGAGGCACAAGATTTTGCCAGAAAAAAGAAATTAAAGCTTGCTCTTGATGAGCTGGTTGCTATCTCTAGTGATGTTGAGAAGCACAGGAACAGGTTTGGTTTTCTTGATACTTATGGAAAAGGCGGAAAGTCTTTCACAGACTTATTCGCAGAAAAGTATGTTGCAAAAATCAATCCAAAAGACAAGACCTTGCTTGATTTAATTGGCAGGCACATAACAAGCCACATGGATAAGGAAGATACTGTTTTCTGTCATGGTGACGCGCATACCGATAATGTTATTGAGCAGCTGCACAAGCCTAAATGGATTGATTGGGAATATTCAAGGTTCAGCATTCCGCAGTTAGAAGATGCAAAGTTCCTGAAAAAAGCAGGGCTTGCCGCGGCTACAGAAGATGAAATTGTCAGGCATAGCTGTGAGAAAAGGAATTATGAAAAAGGTTATGAGCATTACAGGATGGTTTATGATAAATCCAGGATTTTTGATTTCCTGATTTCAGCTGCAAAGTATCATCAATTGTCTCGTAGTTCAAGAAAGCAGAGGGCTGTAACACAGGCTCAGGCAGATATTTATTTTACCGATGCGCTTAGCTTGATTGAACAGAACAAGACTATTGAAAAACAAGATCAAAAGATTCTTGTTAAAGCACTTGAAGAGGCCTCAAGAGGCAGGCTGAGCAGGCTTGATACTAAAGAATACATCCAGTTTTCTAAAGAGCTTGACCCTCATGCAAGTCCTTCTATTGAGAATCTTGGAACTCCGTCTATTATGGAGAAGTATTCGCGCCCTCCTTTGACAGAACGTCTTGGAAAGTTGTGGAGAAAGCATTGGTTAAAGGCAACTGCAGGCGTTGCTCTTTTGGCGGCTTCTGTTGCTGGCAAGTTTGTTTATGATGATGTCAAGGCAGAAGAAGCAAGGCAGCTCACAAGAATTGAGAGAACCATGCAATATTTTGGTAATATCGACAGGAATGAGAAGCTCATGCCTTATGTTGAGGAATACGCAGGAAAGTACAATAATGTAACTCCTGATGAGCTTGCAGCAGTCATTAATGCGGCTTTTCAATACAACGATAAAATAGCAGATGAATTGCTTGATTCAAGACTATATCCAGAACCACAAGCTTATGAAGCAGGCGTCAAGAAAAAAAGAGAAAGATTCAAGCTAAAAAGCGGCTTGTCTGAAAGGCAGTCTTTTGTCAAGGAAGAGCATTTAGCAGATCCTGAGAATAATGTTTTTGCAGCTGCAAAAAGATTAAGTGACATGAAAAAATTATTTCCAGATACCGAAGATGCTATTTTAGCTTTTTATACAAGCCCGGAGTTTGTAGAGCAATGGAAAGAAAAAGCAGACAGTTATTGGGATTACTCGCAGGTAAGAGAGTTTAGCTGGGACGCTTCATTTAAGTTTGATTACAAGATACTTACAGACAGAGCAATTGCTCATTTAAAAAAATGAAACAACAAAAATCAACTAATTGGAAAATGCATGAGGCTTTGAAAGAGTTAGATATGAAGCTGAACTATTTTCAGATTGCCAAGAATTATGTTAAAGAAAAATGCCGCGACGCTGCAATTATTGGTGGCATTTGTCTTAGTGTAACAGGAGTTTTCGGAGTAGCAATCGCGCCAATGGCAATCTTGGCTGAAGTTGCAAACAAAAACAAAAAAATTGAGGCTTATGAAACAGGTCTTCCAAGAACAGAGGTGTACAAACAAAAGTATTCTGATTTAGTTGAAAGAGTCAGTGATAAGACTGGTGTTGATGAAAGAATTTTGCTTGGCTTGATTGCAGGCGGAAATACAACTTATGCTAATGGCTTAAGAGAAAATGGTTATGCAGGTATTGTTCCTGTAAGACCAGAAGAAGCTGGCGTCACAGCAGATACTTTAAGAACTGATGATGAGCAGTGTTTATTGAGTGCTGCACAGGTTTTCAAAGAAATTGCAGAAGACCAAACTAATCTAGAAGCGGTTGTTAGTGAGTTTTGGTATAGAGAAAAAGAAAAACAAGCAGAAAACGCAGGCGGTAACTGGCAGTTTATTTCTGCCGCAAACAATGCTTATAATGATCGTACACGCGCAGAACAGTGTTCAAGAGCAAAAGAAGCATTGATGTTACACCAAAACGCTCTTGAGTATGAAGAGATGCTTGCTAATCTTCCTGAAGAAGAACAAAAATTCAAAGAACTGCATGGCAGTTTATCCGGCAGGACTCCATTAGATAGAAAAATAACTAATCCTGCTTTGCTGTTTTACTACAAAGCCACAATTGAAGCATTTGAAAGGTATAATGCAGGTGATAAAGAGTTCACTTGGCTAGATCTATTGCCTGTTAAGTTGAGTGCAACAATATATAGTTCTTTGGCGCACATGAACGGCGTTGAACTTAGTTCAGGAAGTAAGACAGGTGAGTGAGCTTTTCCAGTATAAATGCAAGTTGGTGCACTAGAAACATGTTTTTCTTTGCTTCCAGCAGTGTTTTTTCTTTTTGCTGTGCTTTTTTCCTTTGTTCATCCATTTCTAATACTGTTTTCCACTCTTTTTTATAGAATGCCTGGTAGTATAAGTCTGTAAGTATTACAATATCTTTGAAAAACGCAAGGGTTTTTAAATCTATTTTTTCTTTTTTCTCTATTATGTGCAGGCATATGTCTTCGTAATGGTCTGATATCTGCTCTAATGCGTATGCTATATAGAATACAAAGTGTGCTTTTTTTGGGTCTTTGTATCCGTATTTGTTTATTATTCTCATGCAGAACAGCGCGTATTTGTGGCACATTTTTTCTAAGTCACCAACATTTTTCAGCCTTTGATAGTCTTTGTTTTTTGCTGCTTCAAGGCTGTCGTCTGCCATTGATTTGACGAGCAGGAATAATCGTCTTAGTATTGTCTCAAATTCTTTTTCAAGTGCTTCTGCGACGTTTTTTATTGTGCAGCTGGTTTCTGTCTGGTTGACAACTTCAACACCCAGAAGCCGTTCTGTTTCTTTTATTATCAGTTCCATTACTGCGGCATTATCAAAATGAACAACTACCTCATCATATCCCTGCATGTATGGGACATCAATTAACCTGTTCTTGTATTCTCTTGGAGAGGGTATTTTTATCTCTTTCTTTAGTGCCAATTCCCCTTTTTTTGAGGTTATTTTTAGCGCGTCATCTGCTTCAGCTATCTCTACTTCATCTCCTTTCTTCAATCTTTGGTCTTTCACCCACTTTGATGGCAGTGATACCATCATTGTGGCCGCTCCTTGCTTGACGAGTTTTCTTCTCATAAGCTAATAATAATAGTAAGATGTTTATAAAGTTAATGGAAAATTTATAGATTTATACTAGTATATATACTTTAAACCAAAAATATATATCTTTCTTACTATTACTACTATTCACTAGTAACTAAGTAGAGACAACAAACACAGAAACAAGAGTGATTACAATGGCAGGAAACAAAACAAGAGACGGAATAAAACTATCCAAAATAGTTAAGATGCTTGAAAAGCTTCCAGGTGTGGAAATAAGAAGCGGAACAAAGCACCCATATATAGCTAGATTTGATGGTGCAAGGCCGTGCCCTATCGCGACTTCAACCGACGCAAAAAAAATGCTTACACCCTGGGTAGCAGACGTGACAGGCATGACTAAAGCAATGGTTTATTCCTCTTTTAAAGACGGAACATGGTATAATTGAGGCTTTAAACAGTTTATACTGTTTAATCCTCAACAATAAATGTTCTGTTAATATTACTATTAGGAGGCAAACAAAATGATAACACCAACAAACATAGACGCAAAAACACTTACAAACATATTAGATAATTTATCATCTAAATCAGCCAGGCAAAACTTTTGCTTAGCTGCAATTGAAAATGATAAGCTTAATCCTAAAGATTTCCCTAAAAAATATGGTAAAGAACTTCTAGAATTAAATATATGCAGAAGTGATGACTATTTTAGATTAAAAACAAAAGAAGACCAGAAAACATGCAAACAACTGCGTTTTATTGCTGCGTATGCAAGTCATGTCAAAGATTTTAATAAAGCAGGAAAAGCACTTTGCCAATTACATCTAGGATCAGAACCAAAGTATGATTTTACTGCTGATCGTCCAGGAGTAACTTTAGAACATGATTATATGCCTATAATAGTTGAAAATCTTAGAAAAGCAGGCAAAGACAAATCTGCTGAAAAAGTAATAGATAACTATGTTAAAGATGCATATGAAATAAGATTGCGTAGAAATAAACATTTTCCTTTGTTAAATCCGCGTGTAATCGAAGCAATATATAGAGCAGTTAGAGTAGATAAACTGGATATTGCTAAAAAGATTGCATCTGAATATATTGAATCTACAACAGACTCAGAACTGGTGAAAAGCATACAAAGACTAAGTTCTTTTGATCCAAATCCAGAATATAATTACGAATATCATGTAGGAACTAAAGCGCTTGCACAAGCATATGAACAGTTAGGAAATCTAAGTAGGCTTGTAGGTCTTGATTCAAATAAATCAACTGCGCTTTACGCAAGGTCAATGGATTACTTTGAAAAAAGTAGTGAGTACTTAGATGCTGCAAGAATTGCAGAAGTCAGATTAAAAGACTATCGCAAAACTGCTTTTTACTGGAAACTAGAAAGACTTGCAGGAATAACTGACAAAGATAATACTAGAGGTAACTAAAATGACAACTAAAAAAGAATTAGAAATAATATTAGATAGTTTAATATCAAAACAATCTAGAAAGACTTTTTTTGAAAAAGCAATTGAAACTGATAGGATTAAACCAGCTGAAATCCCAGACAAATACCTTAATGATATTTTAGAGATGGAAATTCCAGAAGAACGTCATGGCGGCAGTTTCATGCCTGGTTCAGTTCCTAAACCATTGAAATGCCCTGTAAGAAAAAATCAAGTCTATTTCATGGCACAAATTGCAGAGCGTGCTGAAAGATTTGAGCTAGCAGGTAAATTATACAAAGATGCAGGTTTTGAAAAAGAAGCAATACTTTGTGCCAGACGCGCAGGTCTTCATGATCTAGTAGAAAAATGGACTGAAGAATATCTTCAAATGGAATTTAAACCTCCTAAAAGCGAGTATGAGTTTTCACCAGATCCGGGTATTAAATTTGCTGCAAAAAGAGCGCAAGAACTTGGTTTAGATGAAAGAGCAAAGAAAATTGTTTCTGATTACTTAACGCCTTTTGCAGACAAAGCAATAAAAAAAGACTGTACGACAAGTCCAGAATTTTTTGAAAAACTAGCAAAAATGGCTGAAGAATATAAGGTGCAATCTTATGTGCAAATATTTTACAGAACAGCAATGCAGATTCACGAAGAAGAAGGAGATTATGAGGATGCATTTCGTGTTGCAAAGGCTCTAAAAGACCCTGAAAAAATTCAATTATATGACAATCTAAGATATCTTGTTGCAGATCCGCGGCGCAGAAAACAGATAGAGCAAGACAGGGCAGATGACGCAGACGGAAAAGAGTTTGAAAAATTTGAATTTGGTACGCAAGAATGAAATGTGAATACTGTGAATACATCTGGAAATCAAGGGTAGAAAACCCAAAGAGTTGTCCTAGATGCAAGAAAAGATTTGATTATCTTAAAGTCAGACAAGATTGGTTAGAAGAAAATGACTGAAGAAAAACCTAAAATCCTGAAAAAAGTTGAAGAGCTTTCTGGACATCTTGCTGAATTCATGGATAACTGCGATTCAATAGACAAAGTGATGATGCCATCATTAGTTGATAAAGATCAGGTTTTGTTTTGGCCTGATTTTTTGGTTGATCCTGATCCTGGGGGCTGCACTTGTTTTTATGGCGGAGAAACGCTCCATTGCACGAAAAACACCACAAAAAGGGAAGATTATGCAGACCATTTCAAAGTTTTGCCAGAAAATTTATTTCCAAATTGTGTCGTGAGAAAGTATGCTGACACCTACAAGTCAGCAATGAAGTTCTTGGAGGAGAAAGAATGACAGACCTAATCGGCAAAGTCTTGCAGGGATATAATGCAGGGACAGTCATCTAAACCTGATTAATCCCCAACCTCAATCAATATATGCTTCTTATCTGGCACAGATAAATATATCTCTTCTCCTTTTTTGAGGTTAAGGCTTCGCACCACATTATTGTTAAAATATATCCCTAATCTGTCCTGCGACAGTTTAACTATCTTCTGCTTTATCTTTAGCGGCGTCTCCCGCAACTCAGTTATCACTTTTTTGGATGATTCTGGCTCAAATTCAAAGTATTTGCATTTAGAACATTGATAACTAAGCGCTTTTGTCTTGGCTCCAGCTACTTTAATCAACACTTTCTTGAGTTTTGCATTACATTTTGGACAGTTCATTTTGTTTTCTTAGCATTAATTACGTACAATATTTCATTTTTTATCTCAAACAAGACATAATATCCATCTTTCTCAATTTCGTATTTATTCTTTTTGCGTCGCGGATTCTTGGTA
Source organism: Candidatus Woesearchaeota archaeon (assembly GCA_019323135.1). Classification (GTDB taxonomy): domain Archaea; phylum Nanobdellota; class Nanobdellia; order Woesearchaeales; family ARS49; genus WJJT01. Next base: position 21,982 of record JAHWHT010000003.1, on the reverse strand, counting down.
GTCAATATTATCTCAACAGCTTTATGCCACGGAACCTCTTTCGAGTGCTCTTCAAGATAATGTCTTGTCGGCTTTATGGATTTAAACAAAATCCATACTACATTAGTGTAGTATAAATGACTATATAAACTTTTCGATATTTTTAGCATAAACAAGAAAGAGAATTTTCTGTTTTATATGTTCTCCCCAATAATTTCCGCAATCTTTCCGGAGGTTTAAACAGTTTATACAGTTTAATCTGTATCAATATATCCTGCTGAATTATTACTATTATCAATGACTTTGGAGGGAAGACAATGACAACTATTGACGATGTATTTGAAAAAATAACAAGAGAAAACAAAATTTCAGAAGTGATTCGGGATGTTTTTACTGCTGTTAAATTCAGTGAAAGCATCGGGTTTGAAGAAACACAAGAAATCACAACAGCTATTGCAAAATATGTTGACGAGACTGTAGAGCCTTTGCCTGAAGATAAGCAAGGCGACTGGCATAAAACTGCTAGCTCTAGTAAATACATCTTGATTGAGCCTATTCCAGCAAGCAGAAGAAACTGGCTTGCAGGTTATCAGGGTTTTGTTGCAAAAACAAAAGTTAGTCCTGAGCATGAAAAATATGTTGAAGCGCAAAAGGTTCTTGACAAGATTGCAGAGATTGCTAATCACTACAGAGACTGAAAATGACAGAAATAAACTACCATGAAAAAAGAAGACTGCTCTCGATTGCAAAAGAATTAATGAGCGATATAGCTCAGCACACAAAGAGCATGCAGACAGCGCTCTCTTTTGTAAATTCAGAAAAAGCAGAGTCTTTTCATGCAGATGAGATTGTGCAGGACACAATACAGCTGGAGATGCTTCTTGAAGATTTTAAAGGAGATATTCCAGAGGAATTCGAACCGTTCCAGAAAGAAGTTGATCAAAGAAAAAAGATGTATGGTGATTTGTTCGGCAATCAATGGTATGAAAATAGAAGAGTTGATTTAGAAGCAGAAATTGCAGAAGCAGCATCTGTTCCAGAACCTACTGAAAAAGAAAAAAAGTACATGAAAAGAGAAGCCAGAAGATTTTTGCCAAAAGTGCATCGCGAAAAGAAAGAAAAACAAGAGCCTGAAAAGCCTTCTCTTGAAGAAACAGGAAAGATTGTGCATATTTACTCTATTGAAGCACAGGATCAATTGTTTAATTTTGAAGAAGACAAGACTGCGCATCCTTTAGAAGCAAAAATTGAACCAGATGATCCTTTATTTTCAGAGCTGCCAGAGCATTACAAGATTATATGTATTGAAGAAGACCAGCAAATCAAGGTCGACATAAATCAGACAATAAAAGCAAATCCGTTTTATGTAAAAAATAACAAAGTTATTGCAAAGTTAGATGATGCTGCTGAATCTGGTAAAAACATGTTCAGGCTGCAAAAATTATTTGATAGGTTAATAGGTGAGCAGTATGAATGAAAAACAGGATTATTTAATCAAAGAAAAGCCGTATTATGAACCAATCAGTGACGAGATTGATATTTTCAAGAGAGCGCACAGGCAAAAACAGCATGTCGCGATTACAGGACCTACTGGTGTTGGAAAAACAAGGTTTCTGGAGTATATGGCGCATGAATTGCAGTTGCCTTTTTTAAGAGTAATCTGTACAGAAGATACTGATGCTTCTGAATTGCTTGGCTTGAACACTATTGATGGCTGGGTTGACGGTCCTGTGTTGAAGATGGTTAATATTGGCGGGCTTTGTTATCTTGATGAGGTTATTGAAGCAAGAAAAGATGTTGCAGTTATCATGCATTCTTTAACAGACACCGGACGTTCTGTTTACGTTCCTAAGCTTGGCCAGTCTTATTCTGCTCCTGATGATTTCATGCTTGTCACATCTTACAATCCAAATTATCAATCCATTGCTAAAGATTTAAAACCAAGCACTAAACAAAGGTTTATCACTTTGAATTTTGGTTATCCGCCGGAAGATTTAGAAAGAAAAATTATTATGGAAGAAGGCGGTGTTGACGAACCTATTGCTAATGCTTTGGTCCAGTTCGGCAAGATTACTAGAAATCTGAAAAAAAGCGGCCAGTTAGTTGAAGGTGCCGGCACAAGGCTTCTTGTCTTGGCAGCTCAGCAGATAAAAGAAGGAACTGCTCCTAAGCGTGCTTGCGAGGTTGCAGTGATTCAGCCTTTGACTTATGATTTAGATATTATTGATTCGCTTAAAAAAGAGCATCTTGATTTAGTTTTTGGTAAAGATGACTAATTTCACTGAAACAGGCCACAAAAAAAGTCTTGAAAAACTTGTTCAAGGCTTAACAGGCAGAACTCCAGAATTTGTATATATTGCACAAGATCAGGTTACTAATAATTTCTTGAGTATTGTGCATAAAGGAAAGATTCCTATTCTTATTCCTGAATCTTTGATTGCTTATCATGAAATCTATAAGGAAAATGCAGATTACTTGGAGTATTTGGTTGCGCTTCAGGCAGGCAGAATCATATATGGCAGTGCAGCATTGACTCTTGATGATTTTATAGGTTATCATGCTCGTTTATGCAAAGAAGGTTTTATTAAACAGGATTATGCTCTTTGGAATGTTGAAGATTTTTTTAATTCTTTTTCGCACAGAGTATCTTTAGCAAAGAATATTTTAGAGATTATTGAAAGCGCAAGGGTTAATGCAGGTCTTAAGCGGGATTATCTTGGTTTTAAGCAGATTCTTGATAAGGTCGTTCCGATTGAGTTTAATAAATTGCTTGATGGGTTTAAGGTTATGCCAAAGCAGGCGTTAGATAATACTGTTTTGACTTTGCTTCAATACAAGCTTTTGTTGGGTTATCTTCCAGAGCATAAAATTAAGCCAAAGCAGGGCGAGCATAATACGATTCGTGCTGCTAAAAAAAAAGGAATAATTATCAAGCCTTTTGCTGAGCGTGTTAAAAATTTGCTTGATGTTTGTTATGATTGTGCTTCTGTCATATTAAATAGGGGGGCAGATTTAGGTGATTCTTTTATCGCAGCTAAACAAGTTCACGAACTTATTTTTAAGAATACAAAAGATTTAAAAGACCATAGCAGTGCTGTTTCTCCTAAAAAACTTAAGGGTTTAAGGGGCTTTGATAAAAAAGAGTATATGATTATCGAATCAGATCTGAGCGAGTTAAGTATTTTCAAGAATAAATCATTCCAGTCTAAAAAAGAAAAAACAACTAGTTTTGCTTATCACGAATGGGACTCTATACATAAAAGATTTATCAAAAATTTTATTGTTTTTGAAGATACATTAAGATTATCTAAAAAATCAAGAAAACTTAATCCTGATGCGAACATTGTTCAAAAGCTTAACAAGGAGTTTAGTTTGATTAAACAAAGCGGCAGGTCTATTTTGAAAAAGCAGCGTTCTGGAGAGATTGATTATGAGAGTTTTGTTGAATACAAGCAGGATATTGCAGCAGGAGTCACTCCTGATGAAAGGGTGTATAAGAAAGTATTGAACAAATCAAGGGATGTTGCTGTTCTTGTGCTTATTGATATGAGCGGTTCAACAAATCAATGGATTGATGAAGAAACTCAGCTCATGGATATTATTGCAGAGTCTGTTTATTATTTGAGTTGTGGAGCCAGCCAGTTAGATGATTTAGTTGGTGTTTTTGGTTATTCTACTTTTTCAAGAGCAAGAACTGAATTTTACACAATTGCAGATTTTGGCGATGCTTGCCCGCATAATATTAATTTTTTGTATGCTCTTTCAAGGCTGGAAGGCAGAAAACAGAATCATGATGGTTCTGCAATAAGGCATGCTGCTAAAAAATTGATTGATACTGATAGGAAAGACAAGCTTTTGATTCACATAAGTGATGGAGAGCCAGAAGTTTATTTGCGCCAAAAAGACTTATACGGTAGTGAAAAAAAGCTTCCTGCTTATAGGGGGGAATATGCCTGGAATGATGTAAGAAAAGCTTTGTCCGAGTGCCGCGCTCAGGGTATTCTTCCTGTCTGCATTCGTGTGAATGATCAAAAAGCAGAGAATCTTGAAAAAGCGTATGGCTCTCATTACCGTCTGCTTTCTAATCCTTTTGATTTGCAAAAAGTTCTTTGCAATACTTATAAGGATTTGATTTCTTAAGTCTTTTGCTTTGTATTAGCTTAATATAATTAACTTTTCAAAACATTTTTAAACCATTACTAGTTCTCTTGTGCTATTATGGTGAATACGCAATACTCTAAAGAGACAGAGGAAGAAATCCTCAAATATTGGGAAGCTAATGATATTTACCAGAAGGTTAAGGATAAGAATCAAGGAAAAGAAAAATTCTATTTCCTGCAAGGACCTCCATACACATCAGGACGTTTACACATTGCTCACGCATGGAACAATTCTGCAAAAGATATTGTGTTAAGATTCAAGCGTATGCGCGGTTTAGATGTATGGGACAGAGCAGGATATGACATGCACGGTCTTCCAACAGAAAATGCAGTTATGAAAAAGCTGAATCTCAAGACTAAAGAAGAGATTGCAGAGTATGGCGTTGACAAATTCATAAAAGAATGCATCAAATTCTCTAGTGATAATGCTTTGTTAATGGACAAAGATTTGTGGAGAATGGGCGTCTGGATGGATTATGATAAAGCATACTGGCCTATTAAAAAACACTACATCGAAGGTGAATGGTGGCTTATCAAAAAAGCATTCACAGACAAAAGATTATACAAAGGTAAGAAAGTTATGACTTGGTGTGCCTCTTGCGAAACTGCACTGGCAAAACACGAGTTAGAATATGAAACAGATAATGACAATTCTATTTTCCTAAAATTCCAGGTAGATAAAAATCCGCATGAATATTTAATCATTTGGACAACTACTCCTTGGACTATTCCTTTTAATTTAGCTATCATGGTTAATCCTGAATTAGATTATGTTAAAGCAGAGGTTGAAGGAGAGATTTGGATTGTCTCCAAAGCACTGGTTAATGTATTAATCAAAGGTTTGACTGGCAAAGATTACAAAATTATTGAAGAATTCAAAGGCGATAAGCTCAAGGGTATGAAATATCATCACCCTATGATTGACGAAATCCCTAGTCTGCAGGAAGTAAAAAGAAATCACGAAAACACGCATTCAGTTATCATGAGTACTGAGTATGTTGATGTTACTGCAGGTTCTGGTCTTGTTCACTGTGCTCCTGGTTGCGGTCCTGAAGATCAGCAGGTTGGCGAAGCATATGGTCTTCCAGCATATAATAACTTGAATGGAAGGGGTATGTTTGAAAACATGGGCCCTTATGACGGCAAGATTGCAAAAGTTGATGATAAATATTTTATTCAAAAATTAAAAGACCTGGGTGTCTTGATTGAACAGACCCCTGTCGAGCACGAATATGCTCATTGCTGGCGGTGTCATAAGCCAGTTGTTTTCAGAGCAACACCTCAATGGTTCATGAAAGTAGAGGACTTAAGAGAAAAACTGATTGAAGAAAACAAGGATTGTTTATGGGTGCCTGAAAGCTTGAGCAAAAGATATGACAACTGGATAGATAATTTAAAAGATAATTCTATCACTAGACAGCGTTATTGGGGCTGTCCAGTTCCTATTTGGGAATGTAAAAAATGTGGAAATGTAACAGTAATAGAATCTGCAGAAGAACTTAAATCCAAAGCAGTAGAAGAAAATGTTCCAGAAGATTTGCATCGTCCATGGATTGATGATGTTAAAATCAAATGCAAGTGCGGCGAAGAAGTCAGCAGAATTCCTGATGTAATTGATGTCTGGATTGATTCTGGCACAGCATCATGGAATTGCTTAGAATACCCTCAAAATAAAGAGTTTTTTGATAAATTATGGCCTGCAGATTTCATTCTAGAAGCTACAGAGCAGGTAAGATTATGGTACAGTATGCTTAATATTTGTTCTGTAATCGCATTTGACAAAAAATGCTATGACGCAGTCTATTCGCACGGAATGATTCTAGATTGGCACGGCACTAAAATGAGTAAGTCACTAGGAAATATTGTTTCTCCGTATGAAGTTATTGACAAGCACAGTGCAGATGTATTAAGATACTACATGAATGAGATTGCTGCAGGAGAAAACATCAACTTCAATTGGGAAAGTGTCAAGATTAAGCACAGAAACCTGACTGTTTTATGGAATGTTCATAATTTAATCTTAAATCTATCCAAAGAATTAGGCGTTAATCCAGATACCTTAAAGGTAGACGACAAATTGCTTGCTATCGAAGAAAGATTCATCTTATCTAGATTAAACACCACCATAAAAACAGTAACTGCTTTATTTGAAAACTATAAGATTGATCAGACAATCACACATATTGAAAAGCTATTCTTGGATTTAAGCAGAGTTTATATTCAGTTAGTCAGGGAAAAGTCTTCTATTGGAACTCCTGAAGAAAAAGAAGTCGTGTTGCACACACTATACACTGTCTTGTTTGAGACAATGAAAATGTTTAATGTAATCGCGCCTTTCATTTCTGAAAAAATGTACCTTGATTTCAAAGAAGCTTTTGAATTACCAGAAGAATCTATTAATTTGCTTCACTGGCCAGATGATGAAGAAGAATGGATTGACGAAGATATCGAGACTAACATGAATACTGCATTCACAGTTATTCAAGCTATTTTGTGTGCCCGGGAAAAAGCAGGTCTTGGCGTAAGATGGCCTGTCAAGTCAGTTGAAATTGTCACAAAAGATGAAAATGTCAAATTGGCTGCTGAAACAATGGATGCAATTATTATGAGACAGACTAATGTCAAGGAAATTAATGTTCATACCGAGCTTCCTGTTATCAAGCAGACAGTTAAGTTGAATATTGCAGAATTAGGCAAGTCTTTTGGAGACATGGCCCCTAAAATCATAGCAAAGTTCAGTGATGAAAGCCCTAAAAAGATTCTAGATAATCTTGCAAAGAAAAGCAAAGTAGATATCAATGTTGAAGCGCAAAAAATAACTCTGCTGCCAGAACACATAATCATCCACAGAGATGTCCCTGAAAATCTTATTGAAGTTGAAACAAAGGGCGGATTTATTTACCTTGACAAGACTAGAACAGACGAGCTTGATGCAGAAGGATATGCAAGAGAAGCTATGCGAAGGATTCAATCTGCAAGGAAAAAAGCAGGCCTGCAAAAAATGGATACTATTACATTATATGTTAAAGCTAATGAGGATTTAACAAAGATGCTTGATCCTTGGACAGCACAAATAAAAGAAAAAGTTGGTGCTGCAAGTATTAAGATTGGTTCTGATTCTCCTGCTAAAAAAATGGAGTTTGAAGCCCAAGATAACATCAAAGGAAAAGTAATAGATATTTTCTTTGACAAAGTTTAAATTACCGCCTAACCATCATTCTTTTACAATATATACTTTACAAGATAATAATGTTTAAAAACAAACACCTTTGTTTTTAAAGCTCAGAGGTGAGTGAGTGAATATAACAAACGCATTAGTGATATTTAGTGTTGCAGTTGACCACATAAAGATAATTGCATCAAACAAGAAACAACTAGAGGCAAGAATCAAAAAACAAAGAGAAGGAATTGGCTTATTAATGACTATTCTAATATTAGTTGGCACAATAGCACTCATTGGAATGGCTTTGATGTTCTAGAACTACAATAATTCTTTTGTTGCATAATCTGTAGCTATTAATATAGCAACGCCAACAAATACAGAAACCCATAGGCCAAGTACATATTGATCTGGAAAAAGATAGACATCTAGCAGACCCCAAACTCCTCTCCATAAGGATATTACTGCAAAACCAATTACAAATGCGAATATCAATTGGTTTATTGGCTTGAACTTTTTGACTCTATATATCATATACTATTCACAAATCATAACCTATTTAAATCTTTTTACGTACTCATAAATAGTAGAAATCTGGCAAAATACCCTTAAAAAAAAAGAAAAATATATAAATCAGTTCTTAAAACTTTTAAGCAGATGAAAAAAATACTATTATACACTATGATGGCAATTTTGCTGCTCTCTTTGACTTATGCAGATTGCTACGACTCTGATGACGGTCCAAAAAATCTGGACACCCCTGCAAGATATCTAGGAATCGATGGTTTTGTCACAGAAGGAAATAATACCTACTATGATGTCTGCGTAACCCGAAACAATGGTGTTGAGATTAATAGCAGTAATTGGGTAAGAGAATATTACTGCGATAATAATCAAATGGAATACAGGGATTATTTTTGCCCAACATACTATTACACAGAATGCTTAACAGTTCACAAGGCTGCTGCCTGTGATGATTACAGAGGACCTTCTGATTATAACGAGACTTCTGCAAACACAACTTCAACTACTAACACAACAAATACAACAAGCACAACTACTCAAACAAATACAACAAGCAATACAACCACATCAATTAATTGCGGTGATAAAAAAGTAGAATTAGGCGAAAAATGTGACCCTCCTGGAAAGAATTGTTACACTGACGCATTTCAAGAAGGCATCTGTGATTTTTCCTGCAGTTGCGATTCCTCTATGACTAGAGATATGTTCAACAGACTGAATCAAACTCTTACTGAAGAAAAAGAAGAAGAAGTAAATGACAGTTCTATAATCACATTCACAGTAAATGATACAAAAGATAGCACGACAAACATAATTTCTGAAAACAGCACCCCTCAAATAACCGGCGCGCTTGTTTCAGACCCTATTGACGATATGATCAAAGAGGCTAAAGAGCCCCCTAAAGACTTTTCAGATAGCTTTGGAATTAAGATTACTTCTGCTGTGACAAGTGCAGTAATGAGCGTCTGGAATTTAATTATGAATTTAATTGGAGGATAAAAATGAAATTTAAGGAAACAAATTTAAGAAAATTTGCTCTACCAATATTATTGATTATATTACTGAGCGCAGTCGCAAGCGCACAGGTTCTTGTATCTGTAGACGAAAAAACAGTCTGCGGCGATGGTGTCAGAGAAGGCCACGAAATGTGCGAACCAGATACTGACCAGGATTTATGTGAAGAAGCTGGAAAGATTCTAGGTATTGTAATGGTTTGCGATGAAAGAGACTGCGGCTGTCTCCCTAAAAGAATGGATTGCGGCAATGAGATTAGAGAAGGTGCAGAGTATTGTGATCCTGGAGAAAAAGAAGACAGAGAATCAAATGACTTTTGCACTGAATTAGGAGAAGTATTCAATGAAACTTTTACCTGTGATGAAAGTTCTTGCTTGTGTGTTCCAGAACACGCGTTTGGTGCCCCAAAACCAGGCATCTGCGGCGATGGAAATATAACAGGCATTGAACAATGTGAAAAAGCAGAGGATTGCAGAGCAGATCAAAATTGCAAGAACTGCACATGTGTTCTTAAAGAGCATGTTGATGTTGAAAAAGTTCTGAAAGAATTAGAAGAAAATGAAACTAAAACTATAGACGCAACTTCCACAAAACCTGTGAAAAAAGGTTTTGATTACAAAGATCTTGCAGGCACAATTCTTCCAGCGTTCTTGCAGGAAGAGTTTGAAGAAGAAAAAGTCAATGTTTATGTTGAATTACAGAACGGTTCTTCACAACTTATTGGTGTCACAACACAGCACAACGTGATTCAGGAAGTTATTGATGGGAAAGTAGACAGCGCAACTTTTGATGCCTTTGTTAAAGAAGATAAGGCAAAGCAGATTATTGCTTCTGAAAATCGGGCAGATGCACTGCAAAAAGCTATTGAAGAAGGTGAAGTTACATACAAACCAAGAGGCTTTTTTGCAAAAATTTGGCACTGGATTGCTGGAATATTCAAATGAAAAGACAGATTGTCGCAAAAGAGGTTCCTTTAGCAGAGATTACTTTGCGAAAATACGAAAAACCATACAATCTTAAAGATCGGGACTTGGTTAAAAAGCTCTGTCTTAGTATTGGTCTGCTTCAACCAGGTGATTCCAGGGATGTTGTTGTTGATGTTTTTAGTGTTCTGTTAAAAAATGACGCACTTACCAGTTTAGAAGTAGAGGAAAAAGTGATTGCATCAAGAAAAAGCAAAAAGCTTCCACCTATTGGTATTGCATCATCTAACATCAGACGCCACCTGAAGCGGTTAAAAGACATGTTTTTGATAGAAAATAAAGGAAATTCCTACAGAATCACAGAAAATGCAAAATTATCAGAAATATTTACAGAAAAGATTGAACAGTATTATTTGAAAACAATTTCAGAAAGAGTAAAAGAATATTTTGAAGCGCTGGATGGGGAATGAATAAATATGGTATATGTAAAAAAAATATTTGCAAAACAGATAGAATCAAGTAGTGCCTTAGGAGATCTGACAGTACCGAGCGAGAATTATCTTGATAAAGAATTATATTATACAAATAAAGATGGAATATATGTAAAAAAAGAAGGCCTGACTATAGAGGGCATGCTCAGCACGCACAGAATCGCAGAAAGAAGACATTCTGCAAAAGACATAACAGTTCGACATCTTGCAACAAGAGCAGTCGAAGGATTAAATATTCGGCCAGATGTTCTTATTGTCGCTCATAACGAATGGCCAACTCCCATCCCGGCTATTGCAGGCATTGCACAATACCTTTGCGAATATGGCACTGCCCCATTTTGCGATATAATCGCTAATGATAATTTGCCAGGCCCAGTAATTGCAGAAGCTCTTGTTAATTCTGATAAATATACACGTGTTGTTTATGCAAATTCTCCAGATATTTCCAAGATGAGGACTGAAAAATTATTTAATGTTGATAAATTCAAAGATAGTGCAAAAGTGTTTCAAAAAAGACAAAAACCAATTGACATTAAAAACATAGATCCTGCATCAATTGATTTTATTATTGTTGACCACAAGGATTTTTTTGAGTCTAGATCTGATATGGTCAAGGCAAATCTAGGTTGGGCAGATATCCAGACATTAGATGTTATTGCCTGCTGTCCAGGTTATGTAATGGCAGTTGATATTGCTGATGCATTAATTAAAACAAAAACATTTGAGACAGTTACCTGCGTCGGTGCTGAAACCATGGAAAAGATGGCAGACCCGCGTCATTTAGATCACTGCCTGTATGGTTCTGCTGCAGGCGCTACGACTTATCAAGCAAGCAGTGAACCAGGAATTATTTGTTCTCACAGCAAGGGTTTTGGGAATTTATGGGAATATTTAAAATGGGGTCCGGGAATTCCGCTTGAAGATGGCTCCCCTACTGGCCCATATATGATTATGAAAGGACCTCAGCTATATCGTTTTGTTAAAAGAACACTGCCTAAAATTTTAAACGAGCTTATGGAAAAATCCAATAATGTCTCTAATTCATATCTTGCTCCGATTGGTCTTGCAGCAATTCTTCTTATACTCCATCAAATGAATGGCAGATTAATAGAAGACCTTGCTTGCGGCATTGGCAAAATACCTGTTACAATGAAACAACTTAAATTTATGCAGATTCCAGAAGAAGCAAAAACATTTATTGATCAGCAGGTTCCTATGTCTGTTCAAATGTTAGGCAACTCTTCTTCTGCATCAATTCCAACTCTAGAAGATCGCGCAAGAAAAAGTATTATTCGCAGTAGATTTTCTGGTAAATCATTTGAAGATAAGCTTAAAATTGGTTCTGGCACAAATGTAATTAAAATGGGTGCTGGCGCAGGCTTTATCATGGGAGGATATAGAGAAATACTATAAAAAAATGGTGATTTATTATCCAAGAGAGGATTCATATTTACTAGAAAAGCATGTAAAAAGGCTTGCTATTGGCAGTGTTCTCGATGTAGGTACTGGTACAGGCATTCAAGCTTTAGCAGCCGCATCTAATAAACGTGTAAAAAAAGTTCTTGCTATTGATATCAATAAAGCTTCTGTCGAATACTGTAAAAAGAAATCAAAGCACAAGAAAATAAAATACAAAATAAGCGATTTATTTAGCAAAGTTCCTAAGCAAAAGTTTGACACAATTATTTTCAACCCGCCATACCTTCCGCAAGAAAGCAAAAGAAGAGACATAACAACAGAGGGTGGCAAAAAAGGCCATGAAATAATTGAAAAGTTTCTCAAAAAAGCAGGCAATTACCTGACACCTAATGGAAACATTCTGCTTTTATTTTCTTCTTTGACAAACAGGCACATGGTTGAGCATTTGCTTAAGGCAAAAATGCTTGATTTTAAGATGATTGACTCAATTCACTATTTTTTTGAAGAATTATATGTTTACAACATAATCAAATCTCCACTACTAAAAGAGCTGGAGAAAAAAGGCGTCACAAATATTGACTACCTGGCCCAAGGAAAGCGGGGAATTGTCTACACAGGCAAATACAAAAAGAAAAACATTGCAATAAAAACAAAAAAGCCAGCGAGCGAAGCAATAGGAAGAATAAAAAATGAAATAAATTTTCTAAAACTGCTCAACAAACACAAAATAGGACCTACTTTACTGATGCACGGCAAGAATTGGCTTGCATACACCTTTATTCCTGGACAATTTATCAAAGATTGGCTCCCTAAAGCAAAGAAAACAGAAATCAAGCGTGTCTTAAAGTCTGTTTTCAACAAATGCTTTAAGATGGATCAATTAAAAATAAACAAAGAAGAGATGCATCACCCCCTAAAACACGTAATTATTGGAAAATCTATCAAGATGATTGATTTTGAGCGTGCAAGAAAAACCAAAGACCCTAAAAACGTCTCTCAATTCTGCCAGTTTGTCATGTCTTTAAAGTATGTCTTAAGCAAAAAAGGAATTAAAATAGATAAAAAGAAAATTATCAATCTAGCAAAGATTTACAAAAAAAATCTGAATTCTGCCTCTTTTAAAGCAATTTTAAAAGAGTTAACCTTATAAACAACAAAAATATATAGTATAATATGGATTTAAAAAAGCGTATTGAAAGGTTTATGAAACGGCTTCCTATCATTGGTTCGCTCAAACTCAAGCTTGCAGAACAAACGCGATTGAATAAGAATTCTGAACGATTTATTCTAAATATGATGCAGGCACGAACAAAATTAAAAGAAGAAAACGCTAAGTTAGAGAGCATTGTTTCAGACCAATCAGTTGAAAATAAAACTCTTAAAAAAAGCAGGGAATTCGATAAAAATCAGATGATTGCATTTAATAGAAATATAGCAGATAAGCATGCAGAACTTCGTCAAACAGAGCAAGAATTGACAAATGCTAAAAGAGAGCTTGAATTCATGGCAGAACACGCAACATACCGGCTTGACCAGCATGAAAATCATAAAGCAAAATATCAAGAACTTCAGCGAATGTATAAAGATGCACAAACAAAAATTAAAGAATTAGAAGCAAAAGTTGAAAAAGCAAAAAAAGGTTTTGCAACGTTTGAAACATTTAAAGGTCTTACACAAAAAGAATACTGGGCTCTGCATAAAAAACATGCAGATTTAGAGGAAAAACACTCTGCATTAATGCTATTGTTTGCAAGCAATGCAAAAGCATTTGAAGAAGACCATTTGGCTTTAAGTAAAACAGAAAGAGCTAAAGATAGAGCAAAAGTAAAAATTGCTTCTGTATTAAATATTGCAAAAGCTTACAAGCACGGTCCAGCAGGATATGTTGATACTTTTCTCCCAAAAACAGTTGAAGAATTAGGTTTAAGTGTTCTTTTGCTTGATGAACAAGGTACTATTTTTTATTCAACACCTGAAGCTGCAAAAGAATTGCATAAACGTGGTGATGATTTGATTGGCAAGAATTTTAATGCAGTTTTTGATGCTGCCAGCTTAGATTGGTTACTGGATATAGGTCCTACATATCCACTAGGCGCAAAAGATGCTGCTGAAAAAGTTTGTGCAAAGATTGCAGAGATTCCTGCAGGTTATATTCCTGGAAACAAGAACATGCGGACAATATACGCAATATCTTTAGAACGAGGAGACACTCCTGGCAGAATTGAGCGCCGTAGAACAGAAAGATTAGCAGCACCATATGCCATTACACAAGGTTATCAGCAGGAAGTTGCAGTAGCAATGAGTTCTGCTGCACAAAGAACAAATCAGGCAGTTTATCTGGATTTAAGCAATACAGAATCTGTTGAACCAGAATTCATCGATTGGCTCACTAAAGTTAATTCATCTCCAAACGAGGGCGATGGAAAGATTTTTGCTTGCTACCCCTCTCCCGAAATTGCACAACAATTACGCCAGCATAATTTTTCTGAAGATTATATTCACAAACCTAAAAAGAAAAAACCAATAAAAGTCCCGCAAAATGTTTTCAGCGGAATACTGGCACTAAAACCATCACCTGCTTAATTATATTCCTTCTAACAATCTAGTTCCAAAGCCAGAATAAAATCCTGCTTTAATTATCTTTTTGCTGGCTTCATTAGCAGGATACGGTATTTTACACCAAACAACTCTATTTTCATACACAATCATATAACTTGCTCTTGGATCATGATCTCTTGGCTGTCCCACTGAGCCAGGGTTTAGCAGATAAACAAATTCTGGATGTAAAGGCAATTCAAATGCGCTTTTTGCATTTTTTCTTCCAGACCTTTGCAAATTCTTTGTTATAATTACTGCTTGAATCTTGTCAGTATTTATTTTTTCATTTTTAGGGTATGCAATAAAATTCGCTAAGTGACTATGCCCCATTATCCCCACATCTTTGCCCAGTAATTGCACTGCAGCCAATGCATACGCTCCTGGCCGGGCATGTTTATACTGTAGAACTGTGTGCACTAATCCATTTTTTTCAATTGTTTCTGCCTCTTCTGAAAAATAATCTTTTGCAGTTACAACATAATCCGCATAACTTGCCAATTCCTGTCCTTTTTCTTGTCTTTTGTAATCATACGCATCTGTACCAGGACTCTGATGTGAAAGTATCGCATTCTCTGTGATGATTTCTAATGGCAGGTTTGCAAGAAATCGTTTATGTTTGTCTTGCAAATCAGCATTATGCGCAAGTACAGTAGCATATGCCAGTGGTGTCGGCGGCCCCCTAAACAAGCTTCCAAAATCTCTCTGTTGGTCTACTGGATTTCTTTTCTGTCTCCACCAACTTATAAGACCTTTGCTTTCTTTTTTTAAGTTATGAAAAAATATGTTAACTAAGTATGCATCATGATTTCCCATTACAGATTTACAATACTTACTGGTTAATGCACAGCATGCAGCAGGATCTGCACCATAACCTACTATATCGCCTATACAAAATATCTCAGTTATTCCTTTTTCAGAAATATCTTCTAGAACAGCTTCAGTTGCTTCTTTATTTGAGTGTATATCGGATATGACGGCATATACCATTGTGTTTCTGCCATCACCTCTTCAAAGAAAGGAAAAAAGTTAAATACGTTTTTTCTTTGTTTTCTTTATCTCTTTATCAAGTTTCAGTTTATCAAGTAATTCCTTGTATCTGTTTCTGATTGTAACTTCTGTAACACCTGCAACATCTGCCACTTCTCTCTGTGTTCTTTTTTCTCCATGTATCAATGCAGATACATAAAGTGATGCTGCTGCGATTCCAGTAGGTCCTCTTCCAGATGTAAGTTCTGCTTGTTGTGCTTTCTCTAGTATCTCTACTGCTTTACTCTGTGATTCTGCAGATAATTTCAAAGAACTTGCAAATCTTGCAATGTAATCTGCAGGATTGCTTGGTAGAATATTAATTCCTAGCTCTCTCGTAACAAATCTATATGTTCTTCCGATTTCTTTTTTCTCTATGCCTGATGCTTCTGATAGTTCATCTAGTGTTCTTGGAACTTCATGTCTTCTGCATGCCGCATAAAGTGCTCCAGAAACAACTGATTCCATAGAACGACCGCGAACTAGGCCTCTCTGTACTGCTTGCGTGTATATCATTGCAGCTTCTTCCTCTACCATCTTTGGCAGTTTTAAGAAAGAACTTACTCTTTTCAGTTCTGCTAATGCTAATTTTAAATTTCTTTCAATTGCTGTTGAGATTCGGTATTGCCATTTTCGTAATCTAAAGAATTTATTTCTGCTTTTGCTTCCAAGCTGGAATAGGTCTGCTTTTCTTCCTACCTCTGTTCCAAGGCCTTGGTCAAACTGTGTATAGGTCATTGGAGCGCCAGTTCTTCTTCCAGATGGTCTGCCGCCGCCGTCTGATTCAAATTCGCGCCAATCTTTCCCAAATTCTACCATCTTATCTTCAATAACAAGACCGCAGTCTTTACAAATGATTTCGCCTTTTTCACGATTTACAAATAGATTTATTCCACCACATTCTGGGCAATTTTTTACATAGTACATTGGCACATCCCCCTGATTAAATGATAAATGTGAGATACCTAACCCCCGTATTGATATCTAAAAATATATACCTCACCACAATTAAGTTTATATACGAAAGGCAATGGTGATATATAAATGTTTGCCTTTTTACAGAAGGTTTTTAAGCTTTTTGTAACCACTTTTTGTATTTTTTATATAAAATTTAGAATAAGTTATTTAAACTCATGTCAGGAGCTTAGCCTTTTCTTTTTCTAACTTTGCAATTTCTGCATTTATGCGTGCTTGCTCTTTATGTTGATCTTCAATGCTTTGATTTACTCCGCGAAGCTCTGCTCGTGCCAAATCTGTAGCTTCTTTGCTTGCTTTCATATCTCCAGCTTCATGCAATTCCTTTGATTTTTTCACAGATTTAGTTAATATTTCTCTTCTTGCGTCTTCTAATTGTTCAATCTTATCAGGAATCTTAACTAATCGCGCTTTAAGTTCTTCAATTTTTGCATTAAGTGCGGTCATCGCTGTTTTTCGTTCAGTATCTTTGCTCATAAAATACCCCAAGAATACAGATTTATTTAAGCTTTTCCATCAGTAACTTTTAAAAACCCTAGACCTTTCTGCCTATATATGCCACCGTCGCATAACCTGGTATTGCGCGGATTCTAATCCTCCGAAGGGTTAGGAGCGTAAGCCTTGAGTGATTTTTTCACAAAGGATTCCAGGCGAGCCCGTTTCCTTCGGGATATCCCGGTTCAAATCCGGGCGGTGGCGTTTTATTTTTTTTAGACGGTTATTAAGATAACATTTTTATACTAGTTTATTAATAATACGTCAGGAATGCCTTGTTTTTATATATAAAGAAGGAATTCCTGAGCGTGCTCAAGAACCATTCAGATGGTTCTTGACATTGAAAAAAAGAGGATAATATGAGCCAGTTAATAGCAGATATAGGGATAATACTAATTGTAGCAACGGTTCTTGCAATTATTGCTAGATTTCTTAAGCAGCCTATTGTATTAGGGTATATGATTGCAGGACTTGTTATTGGTCCTATCGGTCTAGGATGGGTTGCGAATCATGATGTTATTGCAACTTTATCTGAAATTGGTATTGCATTCTTATTATTCATCGTAGGTTTAGAGCTGGATGTCAGAAAACTAAAACACTTAGGCGCAGTTTCATTAATAGTTGGTTTAGGTCAGGTAGTATTAACATTTATTGCAGGTTATTTATTAGCAATTTTGTTAGGCATGCCTTCAACGTATGCTTTCTATGTAAGTATTGCGTTGACATTAAGCAGTACTGTTATCATAGTAAAATTACTTTCAGATAAAAACGAAATTAACGCACTGCATGGAAGAATCGCAGTAGGTGTTCTGTTAGTACAAGACTTCATAGCTGTCCTCATTCTTGCAATCATGGCTAACTCAGGCAACATCAGCACTGCAGGCATAATGAGTAATTTAATTATCGCAATTGGTTTTTTTGCAGTCTCAATTGTTATGGGAACCTTCTTACTAAAATACATATTCAAGCCTATTGCAAAATCAACTGAACTACTTTTCCTAGGCGCAGTCTCTTGGTGTTTTGCATATGCATTAGTGAGCCAATGGCTTGGCTTTTCTATGGCAATCGGTGCATTTCTTGCAGGAATAAGCTTAGCGCCATTACCATACCATATAGAAATCGCCTCAAGAATTAAATCTTTAAGGGATTTTTTTGCAACAATCTTTTTCGTCACACTAGGCATGCAGATTGTCTTGACAGGTATTCAATCTCTATTGTGGCCAATCATCTTACTCTCCTTATTCGTACTAATCTGCAATCCATTAATCGTCATTTTCTTGATGTCTATAATGGGCTTTAAATCAAGGCCTTCTTTTTTAACAGGAGTGTCTTTAGCTCAAATCAGTGAATTCTCACTGATAATGATGGCAACAGGCTATGCTCTAGGTATTTTCCC
The DNA here is from genome assembly GCA_019323135.1 of Candidatus Woesearchaeota archaeon. Taxonomy (GTDB): domain Archaea; phylum Nanobdellota; class Nanobdellia; order Woesearchaeales; family ARS49; genus WJJT01. The sequence continues at coordinate 3,821 of JAHWHT010000003.1, read as the reverse complement.
GCAAACTTTAGTTTCAATGATAGCTATTATTGCAGTCATTACATTTACAATATCATCTTACCTAATAACTTATGATGAAAAACTATATAGAATATTCAAGAAACTCTTAAAACCATTTGAATCACTATCAATAAAAGGATTTGATTTAGAATATCTGCCTGAAAAAGAATTAGATTACAAAATTATTCTTTGCGGTTGTGACAGAATTGGCCAGGCAATACTAGAATCTTCAAAAAAACTAGAGAAAAGCATACTAATAATTGATTTCAATCCTGAACGAATAAAAACCTTGATGAAAGAAAAACTGCACTGCATTTATGGCGATATAGGCGATGTTGAGATAATGAGCAGATTAAATTTCAAAAAAGCAGAAATGGTAATATCAACTATTCCAGATTATGATGACAATATTATGCTTACTCGAAAAGCAAAAAATGCAAACAAGAAAACTGTTGTTATAGTAACTGCCGAAGACATTGATGATGCACTGGAATTATACAATGCTGGCGCAGATTATGTAATCTTACCGCACATGCTGGGCGGAGAACATATATCTGTATTGCTTCAAGAGACTGCACAAGATATTGGAAAATTAATAAAAACAAAAAGGCACAGTGTTGCTAAATTAAAAAAACGGTGGGCTAAAAAGAATGGACATTAAACAAAAGAAAGCAAAAGCAAATACTATGTTTCCTTGTATGCAAATTGGCAAGTCTGGCATCACGCAAGGATTGATACGAGAATTACAAAAGCAGTTAAAGATTAAAAAACTCATTAAGATAAAATTAATGAAATCCTTTATTGAAGATAAGGATAAAAAAGAAATTGCTAAAGAGCTTGCAAGAAAAACAGGTGCAGACCTCATTTCCCAAGTAGGATTTGTAGTTGTGCTTGGCAAAAAAGAGAAAGCAAAGAACAAAACCCCTGAAAAAGGAAAATAATTAAATATCAAGAAGTATAAAAACAAAATAAAAGAGGTTAATTATGACTGTTGGAAGCAAACGTATGATTTTGTATGGATTCTATAACGATAGTTTCAAGAAGGCATACCCTAATTTTGATAAATCAACGGATGCTGAAAAAAATAAGCTTCTTAGTACTATGTCTGATAAGGATGCAGAAGGTTTTGCAGATCATGAAATTTTTGAGCTTGAAAAGTATCAAATGGTTCCACAGACTTATCCAACCCCTAAAAATAGATATTATGTTGTTTACGAATCTCCGCATGAGTCTATTGAACCAATTTATTTTTTCTGTTATAATCTTTTGACAGCAGGAGGTTACCCTAAAGTTTACAAGATTACTGATATCTTCACTGCATCTGAGCATAGCTCTTTTTGGGGTGCTGCCACTGCAAGGCTAGGTCTTGCTTCAGATAAAGTCTCTCAATACATGGCCACTATTGGTCAGTTCATAAGAAAGGATTTATTTCAATTAGTAAGAGACATTCGTTGGATTGATGAAAGAATTGAATTTCATGAAGACTCGAGAAAAGGAATTGAATCTGCAGAAATTACACTAAAAGGAATTTGGTGTGATATGGTTGATGGTGTTGTCCAAGGGCAAAGAGTTGGAGCTAATATTTTTCAGCTAGCAACTCAGCTGCAGTTTACCAGCCTCCCTAATTGGTTCTTTGCACTACATCCTCAAAAAGTTGAAGATATAGATGATATGATTAATGATCCTAAAAAAGTAGATAGTACGCGCGTTGTAAAGGATTTGCTGCGAAGAAAGCTTAATCAATATTTAGTGTGGAGAGAAGCAAATTTCAAAGAACTTAAACAGAGGCGTAATTTTGAATTAAAATACTTAAGACAGAATTATAATGTTATTAAGATGTATTTGACTTGGCTTAAACCATATCTACGACATATTGAACGGCTGGGTACTGATGTAACAAAGCTTAGTTCTGCTGAATTGATTGCTGCATTTGAAAGCTCCATGATAGAGATTGAGATTCTTGCTGTTAAGATTCCAGAAGGTAATTCTCAGTATTTTGATTGTTTGCTTGAGACCTTTGAATACAGGACAAAGCCATCTATGTCTTTTACTCAGGAAACTCCAGGTTACCACAGAGGTCCTATGCATATGGGTGAAGCAAAGATAAGTTGGAGAGCTTATGCCTGGACTCAGGAGCAGATTGATAATTTTATTAAGATGAAAGATAAAGAAGATGTAGAGTTATTAAAGACAATTGACAGTTCTATAAAAGCCACACTAGATGCTATTGGCGAGGATTTAGAAAAATATCTAGAGCAAGCTGGCGAAACAGCCGAGGCAAAGGACATAAAAGCTCCTGAACCTAAGCGTGCTTCTGCTTTTGAGCCGTTTCAAGCTGTTGGAAAAGGTTTTGGAGATATGTTTAGTTCTTTTGTTCCTATAACTTGGAAGCATAAAGAAAAAAAGAAAAAGCCTACTAAACAAGATATTGCTAAATTAGCAGCCGAAGCTAAAAAAGCAGCAGGAAGTGCAGTTGCTTCTTCTTATGCTAATTACAAGTATTTCAAAAAAGCGCATAAAATGTTGACATGGTAAGGAAAATAATATTACTAATCACATTTATTCTTCTGATTACAGCATGTTCTAAAGAACCAGAGGTTTTTGTTCCAGAACCAGTACCTATTCCAGTTCCAATCCCTCCAAAAGAGGTCGAGATTCAGCCAATACCTGAACCTATTCCAATTCCAGATGTTCCTATTCAAAAACCAGTTCCAGAAAAAGTAATTCCAGTTAATACTTGCACCATTCTTAAGAAATTCGGCACACTCTACACACCTGCAGACGTGCAGTCTGGAAAGATTTCTTTTGATGATTATCACAATTTAAGAAAGTGTTATCCATATTTTAGTCATACTCAAGCAGATACACAGGCTGTTTGCTGCATCATTTGATTTGCATTAATGAAAATGTCTGTGCACACTCAATTGCATACCCTAATTCTTCTTTGTTTTGAGAATAAATAGTAAAAAGGTCGTCTCCTTTTTTCACTTTATAGCCTTTGTGAACATGAAGATATATTCCAGAGCCATGATCGCTTGGTGCTCCAGCCATTCTTGCTATTTTTGTTGTTATCTTGTTGTCTACGTGGATTATTTTGCCTGATTTTTTTGCTTTAAATGTTTTTGTAAACTTTCCTAACTTAATTTTTTCTAATGTTGGTACGCATCCGCCCTGTGCTTTGATTATTTTAAGGAATGTTTTATAGGCTTCACCATTTTCCATTAATTGTTTGGCAAGTTCTCTGCCTTTTCCTTTTCTGGACTTGCCTGTAAACTCAAGCATTTTCCCTGCCATTGTTATTGACTTCTTCACAAGGTCCTGAGGTGCTCTTTCATCATTCATCAAAGCCAATAATACATCTCTTGCCTCTAATGCAGGCCCGATTCCATGCCCTATTGGCTGTGAGCCGTCATCAATATGATATATTATTTTGATTTTAAAGGCTTTGCCTATCCTGTCAAAATACCACATCAATCTTTTTGCAGATTTTTTATCTGGCAGTTTTGCTGATTTGCCTACTGACATCTCTAATAATAAGTGTGTTGCATTTACACTGGATTTTTTTGCCATGATTGACGCAAGCATCTGTCCCTCTGCATCAATCTCAAGAGGATGTTCTACTTGGATTATTTTATCATCTGCAGGTGCAAGGTTTATCTGTTCTGCCCCGCCCCACACTAAAAATCCTCCTACTTCACGGACTATTTTTTCAAGTCTGCGTATTGACATTTCAATTTTACACAGAACTTCCATTGTATCTGCTGTTCCAGATGGTGATGTTATTGCTCTAGAACTTGTTTTTGGAACTTTTAGCCCTGCTG
>JAHWHT010000127.1 GCA_019323135.1 Candidatus Woesearchaeota archaeon | reverse complement strand
TTTTGATGCTCCAACCAGAACAAAAAAAGCAAAAGCTAGTCGGCTGGATATATGGAAGACCATTAGAAAAAGACTTGACACAAGGACAACTGGATCGAGCTGAAAACGCAATTATGACTGAAATTGGAATCCCTATAAATGTTCAGCATTCCATTAGGGCAGCAAGAATGGCGGGTGCGACACCGGAACAACTAGAGAAATTAATAATAAATGCTGAGTTTTCTGGAATGGATGAAAACAAATAATGGCTTCAGATGCAGAAATACTCCAAGCTGTCAACGATGCGAAAGTACGGTATCATCAAAAAATAAGTCCATATTCTGGAACAGATATTTTCGCAACGCAAGACCGGCTTGATGAAATTCCCACACTTGGTGGGGAGTCCTTGGTTGGGAACATTATTGATGTTCTTTCAAGGGGAGAATACGCATCTGCAAACATAGCTAAAGATTATATCATGGGGAAGCCGTTCGATGTTAATGCGGCTATAGAAGGCTTAACCGGGGAAAGAAAGGAAACGTATGACAATATTGTAGACAAGACTTTTCCAGAAATGGGTTTATGGAGAAGAAAAGCCTTGGGATTTTTTCTTTCTGTTTTTGCTGACCCAACAACTTATTTTCCGGCCAAACTTGTTGTTGGTGGTATTCAAAAAGGCGGTGAAGCACTTGGTAAAATAAGTAGCGTTGGAAAATTTTTAGACAAACTTGATAATACTCCGGTTTCAAAAGCATTTAGACCAAAAGCAGGATTGCCGGAAGATTATTATGAACTAAAGTATTATTCAAAGAAGTTTCTTGATGCTGAAAACGAAAGAATTTTAAGCGATGTGGAAAGCATGGCAAGTGGTTTGAGCAGAGAAGACACCAGAACACTTACTTACTTACGTGAACATCCAAACGAACCAGTACCACCGGATCTTGCATCTAAACTAGAAGAAATAGGCAAGAAATTTGACGGGCTTGTTTACAAGGCCGTAGATGATGGAATTATTGCAGAAAAAACAGCACAAAAATGGTTGGCAAAAGATGTGCCTTATGTGGCGAGATATTATCCTGAACAGGGGTATAGGCTTGCAAAAGGGGAACTTCCACCGACATTGTTTGAAAAGGTAAAAAAACCTACTTTTTTAAAAAAACGAACATTTGAAACAACTGAAGACGCAAAAGCTCTTGCGAATGAATTTTTAGATGTGTCTACGTCTAAAACACTTGGTGACGCAAAAGAAAAGATTGCAAAGTATGGACTAGGTGATGCCTATGGAAGATTTACAGGCTTAGATTTTGAGGGACTAAAGAAATATTCAGAAGCAATGTCAAAATATTACACACCAAATGAAAACATATATAAGGCATATGCTTTAAGAGCATCTGAACAAGCAGCCTATACAGCAAGAACAAAGTTTATTGACAATGTTCTTGAACAATTTGGAACTAAAATAGAGGCAAGCACAAAAATATTACCTGAGGGATATGGAAAATATTACCCAAAGGGTGCGATAAGGTTTT
>JAHWHT010000055.1 GCA_019323135.1 Candidatus Woesearchaeota archaeon | reverse complement strand
TTGTGTTGCTATTGCATAGTCTTGGGGCAAACTTCCAAAATAAAGAGTATTTTTCACGCCATTAAAATCAAAAGCAAAATCCTGTTGAGTATATTCTCTTAAAACTGGTGCAATGTCATTTAAATCTACTTCTTGCAAAAAATTAATGAAATCACTTGCAATAGCAATCTTTCTTTCAGCAGAAGTGCGTCTCTTTGCAAAATCCTCTTTTTCAAAACGCTGAACTTCTGCATCCAGCTGAACTAATTTAGCATTTTGATATCTGTATGCTTTGTGAATACCTCTTAAGAATTTTTTAGGTGCCTGTTTCTGGGTTTTATCTAGTGCAGTTTTGCAGGTCTTAATTTCTTCCTGAATTTTTTTGATTCCTTTATTATTTTTGATAGATATGTATGCTTTTGTTGCTTTACCAACCCTGCTTTCTACAGCAGTCCATGCTTGGTCAAATCCGGCATACTGTAAAATTGTTTCATCTAAATTAGGGATTGTTCCTTGGAAAGATGCATAATCTTCACTTATTTGCCTTAACGTTGTGATGTTGGGGGTATTAGAATCATAATTTTTATGAAATTGATTTTGTCGTGCTGCTTTGTGTGTGATTATTTTTTTATCTAGTCTTGTTTTGATGTCAGCATATGTTGAAACAAGCCTGTCAATTTCTGTATCTACTTGCTTAAGAGGGATTTGACTGCTTCTGTCCTTTAAAATTCCTGGCGCATATTTTTTTATTTCCCAATGTGCTTCAACAATCTTTTTTGCAGAGCCAGAAGCATAGGCATCATCAACTAATTTGTTAAGATTTGCATAATCAATGCTTTCAAGATATTCTAAATCCTTTACTTTTTCCTGAACCCAGGCAGCTTTATGATTTTTTAAGTCAATCATTTTTATCAGTCCTTTTTGCAAGTGATATATTTTGGCTCTTTAAGTGGCAAGCCTGGCGAAGAAGTACGTCCATTGCTTCGTGGTGCAGGCCTGTAGGTGCCGTTTACAGGCACAGGAAGAGTTGTTTTTTCACCAGGCAGTGCCTTTGTCTCGTTTAAGACTGTAAAATCTGCATCAATTACATTTGGTTCTCTTGCTTTGATTCGAGCAGGTAATGCAGATGAGTACGGTGTTTGAACAGTGTCTTCTGGTTTTGGTGCATCATTTACTGTATCATCGATTGAGCTAGGTGTTGTTTTTTCTTTTGATGTTGCCTCTTCTGTGAATGTATTATTTTGTTCTTTTGTAACAACCAAATATCCAGTTCTTGGCTGATTTAAATCTGCAAGCAAAACTTGCTCTTTTGTGAAAGGATTAGTTGCATATAATTTATTGTCTTGTGTGACGTGTTTTGCTTGATATGCTGCAATAATCTCAATAGGGTATCCTGAAGACCGCAAGCTTTCAAGACCGCTTTCCCAGCATGCGTGCCAATCGAAATTATTAGTCTCTCTGCCTAAATCCTTGTCAGTAATTAGTTTAGCAATAAAGGCATCTTCAATATTTGAAATATATTTAAATTGCCCTGCTTTTTCAAATTTTCTTTGATCTCCATACCATTTGATTCCAAATATCATTCCTGCTTTGTTGCCTTTGATGACTTCTGTTGATTCTTCTAGATTGCCTTTTTCTTTGCATACATCTTGGATGTATTCTGCAAAAAATTGTGCAAATGGATTAAAGAATGTACCGTCTGGAATATCTTTTTTAATTGCCTGACCAAAATGGTATTGTAAAACTTGAAGATTTAAGTTTTTTGTTGAGTCAGAATTAAATGAAGGAGTCTGTCCGTTAACAACTGTTGCGTTTCTTTGTTTTATTTTATCATCATCTAATGATATTTCCACAGTGTCAAAACGTCTCATTAATTCTTTATCTTTAGCCATTATTCTTTTTTTGTATGTATTAGAATCTGCAACACAGGCATAAACTCCGTGAGCAGTGATAGGGCAGTCGACACCATCTTCTTTCTTAGGGTCATAGTGCTCTCCATTTGCTATCCTTCTTATGGCATCTTTTTCATTACTGCTTCCTCTTAAAAAAGTTTGAAGTTCATCAATGTGAATAATGTTGAATTTTCCATTGTGCATTGTTGATGCTTTGAAGAATTGTTTGCTGTCTGCAAATTCATCTTGTAAATCATATGGTATTGACATTAGAATCGTACCTAATGTATGACTTTTGCCGCCATTAGAAACTCCTGTGACTAATGTGGATCTTCCTGACACTACATTTGCTGCAATCTTAAGCAAAGCAGTGTGATCTTGAGTTGGAATATTTCTATTATGTATACAGAAACCAAGAGCATCTGCAATAGATAATGTCCTGTATTCTGGAGGCAGTTCCCATTTTCTTTGCTGAGATGTTTGTTCTGTTTGAACAATATCTGATAAATCTGATGCGGTTTTCTTTGGTTCAGCTGTTTTCTGGGGTTTTTGCCTTTTTGGTTGAGTTGATTCGTTATTTGTTTTAGCAGGCACTGTTGTGTTTTGCGGATTTGTTGGCGTGCTGTGTGTGCTGTTATTTGTTCCATTGAACCTTGCTTTAGGAGGCTGATTAAGCTGATCTCTAAATTCTTGTTCAGTGTCTCTTCCGCCCTGCATTATCAAATAATATAGTCTTTTTCCTGTTTTTGATTGAAAATCTGATTCATTTAGTTCCATTTAAACCACCTTCTTCATTCTTAATCTTGTTTCTTTTGCTAAACTATTGTCTGTAACCGGGATAAACTCGTAATTAGTCTTTTTTAATTCTGCATGTAACGGTACGTATGTGTTAACCAGAAAAAAAGCGCCTCCAATAACCTGATTGTCAACCTGTTGAAGTGCTTCTGCAGCTCCCTGAACATTTCCAAAACCAGTATCAGTAATCACTAAAACATACTGCGGATTATCTTTATTTTTCTTTATGCCTGCAATCAATTCACGAGTAGGAAAAATAGTGCCGCCGCTCTGCTGGTGTTCAATCAAACGATAAACTTTCTTTTTATCTCTTTGAAATCCATCTGTATGGCCAATACATCTGCGTGAAAAATTATACACGCAGACTGCTCCGCCATTGTGCAAAGTAGAGTTAGCAGCAATCTTTGCAGCAAGAACAGAATAGTAAGCAGAACCCTGCATACTGCCAGATGTGTCAAGCAATAAGTTTAGGTCTGGTGTTGCAACTCCTCTGCCGCACTTAGTGCTTGCCATCTTGAATTTGTCTGCAAAAGTTGTGATTCCTGGTGCTATGATGCCCCATGTTGATTTTGAGTAAAGAATATTAGTGTCTTGAAGCCGCTTTGTTTTACCATGACCAATAAATCTTTTGCCGCTTCTAGAAGACCTTGCTCTAGGGAGAATTATCTTGTAAACTTCGGCAAGGCTATTAATCAATGCGTCCTCTAGGTTGCGGGGGTTTCCTAAACCCAAACCAGCATATATCTGCTTTGCTGCGTCTTTGCCAATCTGCTCAGCAACCTTGCCGAAAGTTTTTTCGTCTTGTTTGTATTTTTTAGGATCATGCTTGTGAATTATTACTCCTGAGCCAAGTTCTTTTTTTGCATTTCCTTGTCCAGGGGTTGCTTGTCCTTGATTTCCTTGCCCAGAGCTTCCTTGTCCTTGTTGTTGACCATTTCCTTTTTGATTTCCTTGTTTTTGTCCTTGTCCTTGGCCCTGTCCTTGATTATTATTTTGATTTTGAGAGCTGTTTTGTTTCCCCTGGCCCTGGCTTTGCTGGTCAGACTGTTCTTTTTCTGCATTTATGAATGGTTTCATCTCTTCTGCATACTTTCGAACTTTATCTTTCCATTGAGGCTGATCAAAAACATCATCAATGCTTTTAGGAGCCATCATTTTATGAATGTTATCTGCAGCTTTCTCTGCTTTAGAAGTAACCTGTGAAACTAAAGTATTTGGAGAAAGATTCCATAATTTTTCATAAGTCCTTAAATAAACCTGCCAGGCCTCTGGCTTTTTTTCAGAAAGAGGACTCATCTTATTGTATAGTTCAACTAGCTTTTGTCTATTTCTTGAATCATTTTTGTAGATAAAAGAATTAACAATAGTATCTGTGAATAGGTTTTCAACATATTTTGCAAGCTTTAAATCGCCGACAACTTCTTTTGCTTCATGTAGCAGGATAATCATGTTTTCTAAATCTCTTGGGGAGTGATCATAGTGCCCGACTTCATGGCTTAATATGACTTCAAAAAAGTCCCAACCCAAATTTTTGCTTATTTTTTGTTTATTGACCATCAGATTATGGGCTTTCATGTCAAAACCTGCATATTCATCACCTAAGCCGCCAGCTATTGCATCCTGCGCAGTATCAAAAATAATCGGAGGAGCAAGATCTGCGCCCCACATTCCATAAGTCCTATCAACTATTTCAGTTTGTGTTACCATTTTTGTCAAAGTGTTCTAGAGCAAAACTAAGAATGCCTGCATATGAAAATGCAGCAACATCATCCATCTTCTGAATGACTGTGTCAAAATATCCTTCAAGTCGTTTTGCAGTTTCTTTAGTGAGTTTATTTTGGGAGTATACTAAACTGTGTGGATCATCCAAATCATCAAGCATCTGCTTGAACTCAGGAATAGAATTTTGGTATTTTATGAACTGCTTTGATGATTCTTTGAAAGTATCTTTTATGAAAGCAATCCTGTCATTTTCCCAAACTCCTTTTTTCTCTATTGCAGTAGGGGTTATTTCTGCTCTGTGCTGTAATACATATGGGAGTATGGCTGCAATATCTTCTTCCTGGACTTCTGTTTTCTTTCTGAACCAAGCAAGACCTTTTGCATATGTTAAAATAGCTTCAGTTGCTCTCATTGAGACACTGTTATCAAAATAAGCACACGGTTTCTTGCTGTAGTGACAGCTTACGCAGAGACCTTCGCTAGGTTTTCTGTATTGAGCATTGCTTTTTGTTTTGTTCTCTAATGAATCTCCTGCTTTGTCACAACCGTCAATTTGAGATATGTAAAAAACAAGTTTTCTTATAGCATCTTTGTCAATAGTTACTTGCCTTATTTCTTTTCTTGCAGTGAGAATTGTATTAGTATCAATGTAGCATTCTCTAGGAACGCTAAGCGGTTGACTATTTTTCATTCCTTGATCTATGATTGCTGGCACGAAATTTCCATTTACTGTTTTATATCTTGCAGAAACCTGAAAACGATCATTAGCTGCAGGCACGATTGGTGTTGAACCGCCGTCTGGAGCGTTCATGGTTGCGGTTATTGCTCCTTCTGATGCTCGAATGACATCGTCTCCGTATTTTGTTTTTCCAGAATCAATTGTTTGTAAGATTATTGCAATTGTTTCATCTGGCAATCTTTGAATTTCATCAATTATTTTTCCCTTATTTTTCATCCAGCTGCTAGTGTGTACTTCTTTTTTTCCCTGCATTAATTTTGCAAGGTCATAATGAGCAACCATTGTTTCAGCTGTTTGCTGAGGGTGGCATTGAATAGTTGAATCTGCAACTTGGTCTGCAGTCTCATGAAAAACAAACTGGCCGCAGTATTCTGCAAGAATAGTCTTTCCCAAGCCTGGATCTCCCTGTGAAAGCATTGTGTTGTTGTGTTTTGTTCCACGTTCGTTGTATCCGACGTGAGTCAATAAAGATAATAAAATCTGGGAATTATAGCTTTCTTTTGCACGAATAGCTTTTATGCTGCCGTTTGAGGTGACTTTATGAGTTTTATGTTTTTTGAATTTAATATCATATGCATCTGTCAAAAATAACTTGTTTTCTACGAAAAATTCATGCATTCCCCTGAATTTATCTGCTGCATTAGAATCTGGAACATATGGTGCAGGGGTTTTTGGTTTTGCGGGCTTTTGTGGCGCTGTAATTGGTTTGGTTTTAGGAATCTGCTTTTGTTCAGGAACAGTAGTTTTTTCAGACTTTGCTAAAATTTCATCTAAACGCGAATTTGCAGGCTGAACAGTCTGAGTTGTAGTTTGTGTTGAATTTTTTCTTTTTTTGGCAAGTCTTTCTTTCATAATCCTGCCAAAAGTGCTTTGCGGTTCAAAAGTTTCAATTGTCATAGTGCTCTTTCCTCCAATTCATAATTTTTAATTGTTTCAAAAACATCGTTAGTATCCATTGCTTTGTATTCATCAGTTTTCCATAATTTTCTAAGCATCCTGTTATGTGTTTTTTGCAGAATATTCTTGCAGTCTGCAGGAACAATTCCAACATTTGGGTTTTTTTTGTGTGCTTCTACAGAAACCATATAAGTCACTCTACTGACATTATCTAAATCAACATTATCAAACAAAGGAATATTGGCGGTTTCCTGTATTTTTTTAGCGTGTATCCTGTAAACGTGATTTATTGTTTGTTCATCAGGCAATCCAAAATGATAAAACTCATCAATCCTGCCTGCACGTTTAAGCTTGCCGTCTAAACTTAATGAATTAGTAGACATGATATACAAGTTATTATTTGAATGAAATCCGTCTGTGATTTCTGCGAACATATTGATAATTCTTTGAGACACGGCAGAATCCTGGCCTTCCACTTTCTTGAAAAGCGCATCTGCTTCATCAATAAAATGAACGCCTTCTCTGGTTAACTGTTCATACATTTGCTTTTCAGTATCGCCAACCCATTTACTCAAAATTTCCTGGACATTTATCTTGTGAAAAGGCATTCCAATCTGGCAGGCAATTGCCTTTGCCAGCAAAGTCTTTCCAGTTCCAGGCCAGCCATAAAAACACATTCCTTTAGGAGGGCGGTAGCCTAAGGACCTTAAGCGTTCGTCTTGTATTGCATCACAATGAAACATTACATCTTCTTTGATATCATAATATCCTCCAATATCCTCCCAAGTAACAATTTCATTAGGCTTTCCTGCATCAGGATTTTCTGTGCTTATGCTTGCGCCTTTTGCACGGAAAGAATCACCTATCTGAATGCTATAAGAATTCTCAAAATCATCAAAAGCTTCGGCATATTCATTTGTGAGCTTAACTCTTGCAAGCTCTTGAATTCTTTGCAAAAATCCCCTTGTTGTTCTTCCAAGATTTTTCCCAGAATTGCAATTGTTAGTTTCATATATAAAATTACGCATAAGATGATCCATCAGCAAATAATCATCACCATTAAGCTCTAAATCAAGAAGTCTTCCATAAAATTTAGGCTCATCAATACTTTTGCTGAATTTTTCATCAGTATAAGACGAAGCTACATATAATGAATATAAATCTGTGAAATGTTTTCCACCGAACATGACTGATTGTTTTGAAAGCTTTTCTTTAACAGAACCATACGCGGCCCAGAATGTTTCAATAGCATCAATGGTTA
>JAHWHT010000126.1 GCA_019323135.1 Candidatus Woesearchaeota archaeon | reverse complement strand
ATCCTATGGGCTATGATTCTTTTGGATTGCCTGCAGAAAATGCGTCAATAAAAGCAAAAACCACGCCTCAAAAATTCACAAAAACCGCAATTTCAAATTTCATAAAACAACAAAAAGCATTAGGGTTAAGTTATGATTGGAGCAGATTAGTATCCACTTGTGAACCAGATTATTATAGATGGAATCAATACTTTTTTCTTAAATTCCTGAAAAAAGGATTAGTGTACAGAAAAAAATCACCAGTAAATTGGTGCCCTGAATGCGATACTGTGCTTGCAAATGAACAAGTACATGACGGCAGATGCTGGAGACACACTGAAACAGAAGTAGATAAAAAATTCTTAGAGCAGTGGTTCATAAAAACAACAGAATATGCAGATGAATTGCTAGAAAACATACCAAAACTAGAGTGGCCAGAACGAATAAAGATAATGCAGGAAAATTGGATAGGAAGAAGCTATGGCGCAACACTAAAATTTGATGTTGTAAATGAAAAAGGGGAAAAAATAGATGAAATAGAGACTTTTACAACCAGGCCGGATACTTGTTATGGAATAACATATCTTGTGCTGGCTGCTGAACATCCTAAAGCAATAGAGTGGACAAAAGGAACAAAATATGAAAAGCCAGTAAAAGCATTTATCAAAAAAGTAGAAAAACAAAGCATCATAGAAAGAACTGCTGAAGGAAAAGAAAAAAATGGGACATTTTTAGGAAAATACTTTATCAATCCATTTACAGGAGACAAATGCCCTTTATGGATTGCGGATTATGCACTATATGATTATGGAACTGGCGCAGTGATGGCGGTTCCAACACATGACCAGCGAGACTTTGAATTTGCAAAGAAATACGACTTGCCATTAAAAGTAGTTATCTCTCCGCCTTCGTTTGAGCTTGATGTCAAAAAAATGACCAGAGCATATGAGGGAGATGGAACAATGGTTAATTCTGAGCAATTTAATGGTATAAATAACAGAGATGCAATAGAAGAAATAGGTAAGTTTGCAGAAAAAAAGAAATGGGGCAAGAGAACTGTAAATTTTAAACTAAAAGATTGGTTAGTCTCAAGACAGAGATATTGGGGAACACCAATACCTGTAGTTCATTGTGATAAATGTGGAATAGTTCCTGTTCCTGAAAAAGAATTACCTATCAAACTTCCAGACAAAGTTAAATTTGGAGCGGGAAATCCTCTTGCAACAAATGATAAATTTGTTAATACTAAATGTCCTAAATGCAAGAAGGCTGCAAAGAGGGAAACAGACACAATGGATACATTCTTTGATTCTAGTTGGTATTTCCTACGTTATACTGATCCAAAAAATAATAAAAAACCGTTTGAGAAAAAAAATGCAGACTATTGGATGCCTGTAGACCAATATGTTGGAGGAGCAGAGCATGCGTGCATGCATTTAATCTATGCGCGGTTTTTCACAAAAGCACTGAGAGATATGGGATTTGTAAAAATAGACGAACCATTCAAGAAATTATTCAACCAAGGCATGCTTCATGGAGAGGATG
>JAHWHT010000054.1 GCA_019323135.1 Candidatus Woesearchaeota archaeon | reverse complement strand
TCTTGTACACCCTTCATCATGTTTCTCAAATGAGCTGCATAAGTATAAATTATTTTTTTCTCGCGCTTAGTTGCTTTTTTAGCAGAAATTACTATTTCTTTGCTGCCTGCAACAACTTGAACTCCTGGAAAATTAAAAGTTCTTTTAAGCTCACCTTTAGGACCTTTAACAGTAAGATCGTTTTTTCCGGTTACCTGAATTCCATCAGGAATTTCAACTGTTGTTTCAATTTCTTGCTTCATTTTAGTAACAATAAGCAATTAATTTTCCTCCAATCTGTTTTTCTTTTGCTTCTTCTAATGTCATCAATCCGTTAGGAGTTGAAATTATAATTATGCCCATGCCTTTTGCAGGAAGATACCTTTTCTCAAACTTTGCAAAGTCTTTCCAACCAACACTGAATCGCGGCTTAATAACTCCGCATTTGTTTATACTTCCTAAAAGATGCAGTTTGATAAATCCGCCTCTTGCTTCAGTGATTTGATCATACTGGCCAACATATTGATGCGCATTAAGTATGGTTAAAACATTGAGTATTACTTTTGAGGTAGGATTGATAACTATCTCTTTCTTTCCCGCTTTCTCGTGGTTCAAGATTGCGGACAATGCACTTGCTAATTGATCGTTGTTCATTTTTGCACCTTAATTAAATTTTTTGAAACCTATTTTTGGGGCAAGTTCTCTGAAACAATGCCTGCAAAACTCAAGTCCATACTTGCTGATATGTCCGCCACAGCGGCCACACTGCATGCACTTAGTTTTTCTTCTGCCAACACCCCGCTCTTTAGGAGCATTATGCTTGATGTATTTCTTCATCTTGGCAGGTTTGCTTTTCAATTGCTTCAAAACTTTTCTCCAATCGCTTACAGTCATGCTACATCACCTATACTGACACCAAAATTCTTTGCCATAAATTTTACTGCTTCTTCTTTGCTTATTTGGTGTTTTTTTGGAATTTTCTTAGGTCCTAGACGCCTTCTTTTAATCCGGAATCCAGGCCGTTCAAGTGATACACAGACTTGCAAGCCCAAGATACCTATTTTAGGATCATAAGCAACTCCGGGAATGTCTATGTATTCATGAATGCCAAAGGAAATGTTTCCTTGCGCGTCAAACTGGCTATCTTTCAATAGCTTGTCTTTAGCTTCAAGCAAACGCTTCAATATCTCAACAGCTTTGTCTTTTCTTAAAGTAAGCTTGCAGCCAATAGGCAATCCGGGTCTAAGACCCCAGCCAGGAATTCTCTTGCTGGTAACTGTTTTAATAGGCGTTATACCTGTTATTGCCTTAATTAAAATTATTCCTTTGTCCAGCTTGCCTTGATCTTTACCTGCGCCAATATTCAAAGTCAATTTCTCTATCCTTACTTGCTGCATTTGATTCATAATTTAATTGCCTCTTTGTCTTGTCCAATAACAAAAGCGTATTTTTTCAAAGACTCATGCTTTTTCTTATTTTCAGTGTAAATTAATTTAGTATCAGTAATTTCTTCAACTTTACCTTGGTGGCCTTTGTTTTTTCCTCCAATCAAAAAGATTGAAGCACCTTTTTCCAGCTTGAAATGCTGTTTTATTTCCTGGAAAGGAATCGTTATCAACAGACTGTCACCCACTTTGTAAGTGTCTTTATCAACTAAAATATTTCTATTGTCGAAAAGGTTCAATTGAATCTTGCCTTTTTTCAGTATTTTTTTACCCTTGATTCTAGAGAGCTTAAGTGAAGCTTCGTTTTCATCTGCAGGAATTATTTTTAATTTGCCTTTTTTATCTAAGATGATTCTAAATGCATCTTTTGTATCTTTGATTGTGATAACATCCATGAAACCAACTGGAAATTTATGCTCTTTAACGCGCCTTCCATCAACTAAAATTTCCCGCGTATTCAAAATCTGTTTAGTTTCTTTTGTTGTAGTTGCGTAACCTACATTTTTTAGCAATAGTGAAATGGGCATGCTAAGTGATACTGGATGTGCGCCAGGTCTAGGCCTAACTACAAATGTATTTGCTTTTTTAAGCAAAGTCCAGCTTTTTGGTGTAACTAATCTTTTTAGGTGTGATTTCATTTTGCTTTCTTAATTCTCCTTTTATCGCTTAAATCAAGTTCTTGAATCATTATGTTTGATGCCTTAACAGGATACATTGTTTTGCTGCCGTCTTTTTTCAAAAGTTCAATGCCTGTGATGTAAACTCGTAATTTTGATGCGTCAACACGGTCAACTTTTCCTGTTTTTCCTTTGAATGTGCCCATCATGATTTTGACTTTGTCGCCTTTTCTAACACGCATAGCTCTTTTTCCGTGTTTTTTTCGCAGGTCTTCAGAGAGATGGCTACCTAATTGCTTGCTCTGTACATGCTTTGGAGCTTTTCGAATGTACTTTTTCTGCTTTCTTGGGTTTTTACTTGCTTTCCACTTACTTGACCATTCCATTTTTATCCTCTAAACCACGTTGCTCGCAATTTTTGCTATATTAGGCCATCTTTCACAAGCCTCTTTGGCGACAGGTCCCTTAATCATGGTACCTTTGGTATTTCCTAAATCATCTTTTAGTATAACTGCGGCATTATCTTCAAATCTTACTCTTGTGCCGTCTCTTCTGAGGTATTCTTTTTTCTGCCGAACAATAACTGCGGTAACAACTTGTTTACGCATGTCTGGTTTGCCGACAATGACAGAGGCTTTTATCTTGTCTCCTACGCCTGCTGCGGAATATCTTCCTTTTCTGGTCTTGTGACCAAAGACACTGATAACTCTTAAAATCCTAGCACCTGAATTATCGCACGCAAGAATCTTTGCGCGATGCGGCAATACTCTTCCAACAGATGCTTTTATTGCTTTCATTCTTTTGCTTCCTCTTCTGTGTTTTCTTCAGCAGGAGTTTCTGGTTCTTCTACTGGCGTTTCTTTGATTTCTTCCTGCTTTTCTTCAACAGGCTGCTCGATTTTTTCAGGCTTGACTTCTTCTTTTTCAGCTTTATGCTGCTTAACTTTAGACTTTTCCAGAGCGCTCTCTCTTTCTGCAAAAAGTCTTTCTTTGCCAAGCTTTTTGATGATAATAAATTGTTTAGTCTTGCTTAAAGGCCGGCATTCTCTTATTTCAACCAAGTCGCCTTTTTTAGCATTGATGTTCTCAGGATTGTGCGCTTTAACACGAGCTCTTTTCTTCTCATATCTTTCATACTTTCTAACGGTCTTTCTTCTTTCCCATTCAACAGTAACTGTCTTTTGCATAGTGTCAGCTATAACAACTCCTCTGAATGTACGTCCTCTCACACCTATTTCTTGTTTTTGTGAGCCGTTGTCGTTACCTTGTGTTTTCATTTTTCACCTTTGTCTTAATTCTTTCAGCAGGCGCGCCGAATAACAGCTCGCCGTTAATGTTTACTTTCTCGCCCAGATACTGGATCTGGAAGATGTTTCCTTTTTTGGAAACTTTTTTGATTCCTTTTGATGTGTCTATGATCAGTAAATGTTTGGTTTCGTCAAGCACTTTACCGTTAAGGCCAATGTTTGCCTTGTTGGTCGAGTCAATGATTTTGATGATTCTACCAATCAGCTCATGCTTAATGAGCTCTTTGCGTTTTTGCATTGTCTATTTGACCAATATTGTTTCGGGAGCAAATCCATTTTCAACCAAAACCTGTTTGACTTCCTGCAGATGTCTTTGTTCTGCAGCAGGGGATTTTCCGCCGCCACCTTGAAGTTCGATAACTCCATTTTTGACAGCTCCTCCGCAAGCAAACTTTGCTTTCAATTGCTTGGCCAACTTATCGAGGTCGATCTCTTTTGGGTCGATCCCGGTTATGGAAGTGTATTTTTTGCCATACTTTTTCTTGATTATCTTTATGATAATCTTCTGGCTTTCTTTAGCTATACTCTCGCAAACGCAAAGGTCTTGTGGTAGACCGCATCTTGGACATGCGCCTGTCATGCTTTTTTCGAAACCTCCTTCTGAGCAAGGATGGTGTTAATCCTTGCTATTGTCCTTCTCGCAAGCTTGATTTTGCTTGGATTTTTTGGAACAGTACCAGTAGCTACTTGAGCGCGTTCTTTAATCAACTCGTTCAAGAGCTCAACTTTTTTTGCCTTAAGCTCGGCATCTGGCAATGTTTTTAATTCTTTAATCTTCATTCTTTAAGTTCCTCTACTGTTGCGACTGGTTCTTCAATAACTTCGATATCGTCAGGTAATCTAACGTTTGGAGGCAGGATTTTTACACGAATACCAACAGTTCCGGATTTAAGCTGAGCATGTGCAAAAGCAGTCTTTACGCCGGTCAATGCGATATCACCGCATTTTTTCAGGTAACCTGCATAAAATCTCCAGCTTCTTGCTCTTGTGCTAGGTATTTTTCCAGACATGACAATCTCTATGCCGACTGCACCGGAATTCATGACATCAGATAATGTTCTGTGGCCTGTAGCCTTGAACCTTTTAAGTCCGAATCTTTCAAGAGTTGATGCAATCCTTTCAGCAACAATCTGTGCATCCATGTTAGGACTTTCAACTTCTGCAATTTCGATTTGCGGATTTTCAAGTTTGAATTTTCTTTTCAGGGTATTTGTAAGCTTCTTTATGTTTTCTCCTTTACGACCAACAACAATACCTGGTCTTGAAGCAAAGATTATGATTTTCTCGCCAAGAGGAGTCCTAACCAGTTTAGTGTGAGAGTGGCCTGCATTCTGCAGAGTGCTAGCTACATAATTCTCAATCTGGTATTCCTTTACTTTGGACTTCAATAACTTTCTTTCAATCATTTGGCCTTAACCTCTTGTTTTTCTTTTTTAACAGCTGGGTTTTCTTCTTTTTTCTCTTCAGCTTTAGGAATTTGAACTGGTTTTTTTGTTTCTGCAGGCTTTTCTTTTGCAACTGCAGCTTTAGGTTCTGGCTGTTTAACTTCAGGCTTTACCTGTGGTTTTTCTTTAACTTGCGGGGTTTCTTTTTTAGTCTCTGTTGTTTTTGGTTTAGATGATTTTTTCACAGAATTGTTATTCTGTGAATTTGGAAATTTTTTGGAATTTCCAATTTTCTTAGCTTTGGATTCGGTCTTAGGAGTTTTTCTTTCCTCAAGCACGATTTCAATGTGAGTTCTCTTGGCCTGTCTTCGAATATGCCTTCCATAACGCCAGGTGTCTGGGCCTTTTTGTGCACTGATGTGCGTTATAATCAAATCTCCTGTACTCAAACCCTTGAATTGTGCATTAGATTCTGCAGATTCTAGCAAAGCAAGTATGTGGGTACATGTTTTTACAGGATATCTTCCTGCAGCCATGCCTGCTTTATGGCCAACATCATCGCTAAATCTTGTGAAAGGCACTGCGCACTTTTTTAGTATAACTTCAGCAAGCTGTTTTTTAGCCCATTGAATATTCTTATTTCT
This sequence comes from Candidatus Woesearchaeota archaeon, assembly GCA_019323135.1. Taxonomy (GTDB): domain Archaea; phylum Nanobdellota; class Nanobdellia; order Woesearchaeales; family ARS49; genus WJJT01. The sequence goes on along the minus strand of JAHWHT010000054.1, from coordinate 2,018 downwards.
GATATACTTACACACCATTATGGACTGTTTTCTTGAGATAGGCAGAGCTACTCCGACTGCCTTTGCACAGTTTTCTCCAATTGGTGTTGAATATTTATAAGCCATGTTTACCTCACTGATAAGCTAGCGCTTGATCTTGTAGCACCGATACCTGGACTAGAGTGTGAAACTTTGCCGCGTGTAAGCGCAAATTCTCCAAGTCGGTGACCTAGCATTTCCTCATTTATTCTAAGTGTGAAAAATTCTTTTCCATTATGAACGCGAATAGTTTTACCCATCATTTCAGGAATAATAACCATGTCTCTGCAATGTGTTTTGACATTGTCTTTTCCTTTTCTTAATCTTTCAAGCAATTTTTTCTGGGGTTCTGTAAAACCTCTTAAAAGACTTCGTCTTTCGCGAGCGGTTATAAGTTCTGCAAACTCTTTTAGAGAGAGTTTTTTAACTTCTTCAGCTTTCAAGCCCCTGAATAAAAATATTTTTGCCATGGTTATTTCCTCTTACCAGTCCTCTTAGCCGCAAGCTTACCAACCTTTCTACCGGGTGGTGCGAACCTTGATACTGGTTTTTGTTTTGCCTTACGAGCTGAACGCTTGTTACCGAACGGATGATCAATAGCATTCATCTTTGAACCGCCTGTTCTTGGGTACAGCTTGTTTTTAGCTTTCATCTTGTGATGCATTATTCCTGCTTTTAGGATAGGTTTTTCGTGCCTTCCGCCGCCTGCAATAATACCAACCATTGCACGGCATTTTACATTGAATTTTCTCTGCTTTTTTGAAGGCATCATAACATTTGCATATTGTGATGATTTTGTAAGCAATCTTGCAGTATTGCCAGATGCACGACAGAACTTGCCGCCATCGCCTGGCTGACTTTCAATATTGAATATGAATGTTCCCTCAGGAATATCTGCTAATGATAAAATATTGCCTGCGTCTGCTGAAGCGCCTGGTCCTGCAGCGATAACATCGCCCACTCTGATTCCTTCTGGGGCAATCATTAATTTTAATTCGCCGTCATTATACTTAACTTTGATAATTGGGGCAGAGTGTCCTTGACAGTTCACTAAATCGATAATCTTGCCATCGATAAGGTCTGTTTTAAGAGATTTAAGCCTGCCATCTGTCTTGAATCTAAAGCTAGGAGTCTTATATCTAGGGCTTCCTGTTCCCCGTGCTTGTTGTATAAGGTTCTTTCCCATCTTTACATCAACCCAAGATTAGTAGCCAAGTCAATTGCAGGAAACTCTTTTGCAAATTTGACATAAGCCCGTTTCTTTCCTTTCATAGTGTAAATATTAACTTTTGCGACCTTGACTTTAAAAACTTCTTCAATGGCCTTTTTGACATCCGTTCGATTTGCTCTGTCATGGACTACAAAAATCAATTTGTTTTCTGCTTCCATCAATCTAATTGATTTCTCAGTTGCCAATGGATATTTGATTACTTGTAGTGATTCCATTTTACATGAACAATTTCTCTTTGTCTAATTTTTCAATTGCAGCATCTGTAAACAAGGTAAGCCTTCCTGGCTGAGTGCCTGGAGCTAACAATGATGCATTAATATTATTAATCTCGATAATGTCGATTCCTGGAATGTTTGATGCGGATTTAATCAAATCACATTTTCCAGAAACTACAAGCAGAGCACTCTTGCTTTTTTTGTATTTTCTGCCTCGAGTTTTGCCTTTGCCGGCTCTTACTTTTCTTTTATCAGCACGAGCAAGGTCTTGATCTAGGCCCAGCTTTTTTAATGAGTCAATCAAAGCTTTGGTCTTGTTTATCTTTTCAAAATCATTTGAAATAATGAATGGGAATTTTTCAGGAAGTGTATGGCCTCTTTCTATGACTAGCTCTTTATTTATTGTCGCTGCGATTGCAGAACGAATAGCTTTTTTCCTTTCTTTATCATTTATTTTTTTGTCCAATGCCCGTTCTACTTTAGGGGGGTGAGCTCTTCGTCCACCGACTACGCTTGGGACAATTGCAGCAGTCCAGTTAAACTGCGTACCTCTT
>JAHWHT010000002.1 GCA_019323135.1 Candidatus Woesearchaeota archaeon | reverse complement strand
TTTTGATAACAAAAGAAAAGCCTTGATGACTGTTATAAAAGAAGCAGTAGATAATGCTATAGACGCTTGCGAAGAAGCCAGAATACTTCCAGAAATAAATGTACAGATACTGGATATGGGCAATGATAGATTCAGAGCAATCATAGAAGATAATGGCCCGGAATAGTCAAAAAACAAATACCTAATATTTTTGCAAAATTGCTATATGGAAGCAAGTTTCACACATTAAAACAAGCAAGAGGTCAGCAAGGAATAGGGATAAGCGCAGCAGTACTATATTCTCAATTAACAACAGGAAGACCTGCAAAAATAAAATCAAGAATAGGTGAAAAACACGACGCAATGTTGTTTGAATTGAAAATTGATACTAAAAATAACATACCAGAAATAATTAAAGAAGAAAAAATAGAGTGGAAAAAACAACATGGAACAAGAATAGAACTGGATTTAGAGGCATCATACCAAAAAGGCGACCAGAGTGTTGATACTTATATCAAAGAAACTGCAATAGTCAATCCTCATGCAACAATAATCTATACTAATCCTAAAGCAGAACAATTTGTATTTCCAAGAGTAATAGATGTTCTGCCAGATGAACCAAAAGAGATAAAACCGCACCCATACGGAATTGAGCTGGGCATCTTAATAAAAATGCTTAAGAATACTGAGACTAGAACAGTGCAGGCATTTTTGACAAAAGAATTTTGCAGAGTGGGATCAGGAACTGCAAAAGAAATCTGTGAAAAAGCAGCAATCACACCTAATACTAAACCACATACAATAAATCATGCGCAAGCAGAAAAATTGATGGAAGGCATAAAGAATACAAAAATAATTGCGCCATCAACAAACTGCATAGTGCCGATAGGGTCAGAACTACTTGAGAAAGGATTGAAAAAAGAAATTAATGCAGAATTTTATACCGCAGTAACAAGATCTCCGTCAGTATATCGCGGAAATCCTTTTGTTGTAGAGTGTGCAATAGCATATGGCGGAGACCAGCCAAAAGATTCTTCAATAAAACTAATGAGATTTGCAAATAGAGTTCCATTGCTGTATCAACAAAGCGCAGGAGCAATATTCAAGGCAACAGTGCAGACTGGATGGAGAAGCTATGGACTTTCACAAAGCTCTGGTTCTTTACCGCAGGGACCTGTTACATTAGTTGTTCATTTAGCATCTGTGTGGCCGCCATTTACATCAGAAGCAAAAGAGGCATTAGCTCATTATCCTGAAATAATCAAAGAACTAAAACTGGCTTTGCAGGAATGCGGGAGAAAATTAGGGATGTATGTAAATAAGAAAAAAAGAATACATGCCGAGAGTAAGAAAAGAAGCTATATCGAGAAATATATTCCCCATGTTGCAGAAGCGCTTAAAGAGCTGCTTGCTTTGAAACAAGCAGACGAAGCAAAAATAGAACAACTGTTAAAAGTTATGCTTGAAAAACATAGAGGCAAACTAGCGAGTGTAGAACTAAAAAACATAGAGTATGACGAAGAGTTTGCAAAAATAGGTAAAGAAGAAAAGGATAATAAAAATGAGTAAGAAAAAACCAGTTGTAACACAAATCACAGATTTTGCTAATAGTATTTATAAAAAAATACTAAAGAAAAAACAACCAGAAATATCTTCGCCTATTCGAAGCCTTTCTAATGTCAAATTTGATCCAAAACATGGTTATTTTGAGTTATTAGGCAAAGAAAAAACCAGAACACTTACTGCAGCAACTGTGAAAACATTTGCACAGACACTACGAATGATGGGATTATCTAAAACTCTTATTGAGACAGACGATATAGCAACAAAAAGAGAAGCATATTATGTTTCTAAAAACTGGGGCGAAGCAGGATTTAAAGAGCAGCCAGAATCTGACACTGTGATGGATGATGTAGAGGCAACATTTGGCGTGAATCGAGAACAGCTAGGATTTATTCCTGAAGAAAAAGGAGGAGACATCGCAGGACAGCTTATTGTTGTTGATAAAAATCCAGATAATGGAAAAGAAATTAAAATTGACTGTACTAAAATGGGAACTGGAGCGTACAGTATTCCAAGTTCTGTAGAGCATCTTAAATTTGAGACCAAAGCGAAATTCATATTGGCTATTGAGACCGCAGGTATGTATCAAAGATTAGTAAAACATGCTTATTGGAAAAAAGCTAATTGTATATTAATATCTATGGGCGGAGTTCCTACAAGAGCTTGTAGAAGATTTATTCGTAGATTAGCAGATGCTAAAAAATTACCTGTATTTGTGTTTACAGACGGCGACCCATATGGGTGGCTGAATATTTATCGTACACTCAAAGTTGGAAGCGGTAATGCTGCGCATTTGAATGAATATTTTTGTGTACCACAAGCAAAATTCATTGGAATAACTGCACAAGACATAATTGATTACAAATTACCAACACATCCATTGAAAGAAGTGGATATCAAACGTATTAAAGATGGACTAAAGAACGATCCATTTGTACAGGCACACAAAGAGTGGCAGAAAGCGCTGAATCTGAGTTTGAAATTAAAGAAAAGAGCAGAGCAGCAAGCACTTGCACAGCATGGATTGAATTATGTTATTTCTAATTACCTGCCTGAGAAGTTGAAAGATCCTAAGAAGTGGCTGCCTTAAATCAAAATCATTTAAGAATTTCTATAAACACTTTCTTGAATTTGCCTGCATTTTTCAGAACTTGTTCTTCTCTTTGTGAGTCTTTTAGAGGAATAGCTTGTTGTAATTTGATTAATCTTACTTTTTTCACTAAATTTTCTCTTTTTTCTAATAAAGAAATGATTTGAGAGTCAATCTCGTCTATCTTTTTTCTGTATTCTTTTATCATTGTGATTATTGATTCGATGTGCAAAATATAAAAGCTTTTTGATTATTCTGCAAATTTTTCTAATTTTTTTTCTAGCTTAGAAATTAGGTCTTTTTCATGAGGCAGAACAATTTCGTGTTCATTATTCAAAGGGCTTTTTCTTAATGGTTCGTATAATTCTTTCTTAAAGTCAAACTTTTTTGCGTGCCCTACATAGATTTTCATAAAAAGTAGAACTTAACAGAGTTTTAAAAAGATTATGAAAAATACGGGCCCGAGGGGAAATTCGACTGGCGTCGAAATCCTTGTCGACTTCGCTGCCAAGTATTCGAACCCCTGATCTACAGCTTAGAAGGCTGTCGCCTTATTTGCCCTACTGCTTAAAAACAGTATCCAGACTAGGCTACGGGCCCGTGAACATAACATACTGTATTCGGTTTATAAAGTTTTCTCAATAGAAACAATAACATTTTTAAACGACGTATGTATTCTCTAGTATGAGGTTTGCGCGGAGGCAGCGCAGAATTAAATAAGTTAATTCTGCTGGTCTCCACTCGTGCGTATATGCCCACTCGCGGAGGTGGCCAAGTGGCTAAGGCAATCGGCTGCAACCCGATGATCGAGGGTTCGAGTCCCTCCCTCCGCTTTTTATTCATAACAAAAATCTTATGGATTTTTGAACATCAAAAATGAGTTTTGACGTATGGCAAAAATTCTGATTTCAAAAGGAAAAAAAGAGTACATACCCGAGCTGAAGAGAGAAGTGACTACAAGAAAAGCTTTGAGATACTATGTAACTGATGTGAGCAAAGATTTTCACACAAAATACGGCATAATTCTTAAGAAAGATTTGAAGAAGAAAGATGGTAGTGTATTGAAGACAGATAGAGACAAAGAGTTTGTGATATTTACTTCGCAATTTGCAGACGATTTCAGAAAACTAAGAAGAGCGCCGCAAACAGTGATACCTAAGGATTTTGGAATGATAATTGCGCAAACAGGCCTAGGGAAAAAAGACATAGTAGTTGATGCAGGCACAGGGGCAGGAGCATTGGCTAGTGCACTGGCAAATATCTGCAAAAAAGTAATCACGTATGAAAAAAGAGATGACCATGTTGATGTTGCTAAAGAAAATATCAAAATGTTGGGATTAACCAATATTACAATAAAACATAAAGACGTAACAAAGGGAATTACTGAAAAAAATGTTGATTTGATAACATTAGACCTTCCAGAACCTTGGGAAGCAATAAAGGCAGTAAACAAAGCCTTGAAAATCGGGGGATGGCTTGTTGCATACACTCCAACAACAACACAAGCAAGCCAGTTTGTAGAAGCGATAACAAAAAACGAATCATTTTTATTTGACAGCACAATTGAAATAATAAAAAGAGGATGGATTATAGATGGCAAAAGAGTGAGGCCCCAATCTGCAGAAATTGGACACACTGCGTTTTTGACATTTGTGAGAAAAATAAAATGAAACCAGAACTAAAAAAGTGGTGCAACGAAGACGAGAAATCAAGCATAGGCTTGAGAAAAGAATATCTTAAATTCAACGTAGGATTAAAATACAGCAAAGCTAAAATCAAAAAACTGGAAAAAGAGAGCGAGAAACACGCACTTAAATTTTTAAAAGATTTCAAAGAACCAGAAATACTAAGAGAGGCTTGTGTGGGCGGAATAGCCGGCTCAAAAACATATCATCTAGAATTAAAGTTCCATGAACAAAGAGGAAAACAGATTTCTACAAACAAATACAAATTTGCAGGCAAGCCAGTAAATTGGAATACTTGGAGACAATTTGTCGTGCATGCTTCTGATAATGCAAGAAAAGAAGTTTTTGATGATTTTATCAAGAAAACACCAAAAATAGCTCCATTAATTAAACAAAAATTTGATGTTGCTACAAAAGTGTACAATAAATACGGCATGGATCCATTGGAGGATTATCTTCAGGAACATAAAATGACGCTTAAGCAATTAGAGAATGCTATGAAGCAATTAAGAGAGGGCGTGAAGAAACAATTCAAAAAACAATTCAAATATTATTCGAATAAACTGTTTGATAAAAATCCAGAATATTACGATGATTTTTACTTTGTAAGAAATGCCTTATTTAATGATATGACCTGCGGATTCAGTAAAATAGATCCGATACAGAGTGTAAAGAAAACTATGCGAGAAATGGGACTTAATCCCAATAGAATACAGGTAGATTCTAAAGATAGGCCAAACAAATATGCATCTCCTTTCTGTATGGCAATACAAATTCCAAAAGATGTCTGGGTGTCATTCAAAAAAGAAAATCCAGTCGAAGATGCGAAATCCATCTATCACGAATTTGGACATGCAATACACTTTAATTTGATTGACCCTAAAAAACCATACTGGAAAAAGAATCTGATTTCCAATGGACTTGCAGAAACATTCTCTATCTTCTTTGATCATTTTATGATGGACAAAGAATACCTGACTAAAAAACTAAAACTTAATGCAGATTATTCTGATGAATTGATAAGAAGACACAAGTTCTCAAATATATTCTCAATTGCGTTCTATACTGGAAATTCATTATTCAGGATAAAATATTGGAAAGATAAGCTTGCGTTCAAAGATTGTGATAAAGCATATGCAAAAGAGCTGAAGAAAAGCATGGGCATGAATATTCCTGGAGCTTACTGGAAACTGCATCACATTCTGCCAGAATCCTTGATGTATGTTCCTAGCTATATGCTTGCAAGTGTGCAGCAAGAAAACCTGATGAGAGTTCCATTAGAGCAAAAGTACGGCAGGAAATGGTGGCAAAATAAAAAATCAGGCAAACTAGTGAAAGAACTTGCAGCACCAGGATCTGATTCAAGAGCAGCAGACTTTTCAAAACTTAAGATAAAGCAATATCTGAAAACACTTAAGTGAATAAGAAAATTTGCGGCGTAAAATTAAGTGTAATACACTTTGCCAGATTCTTTTTGCTCACGATCCATTCTAGAACCAAGTTTATTTATTCTTGGACGCTTGCTTTCTTTATCCCGCCTTAGAGTGATGTTCAAGTCTTTTAAGAAAAGATACATTCCTTCTTCCATTGTAAAAGGACCTTTTGCTTCGCCTTCTTTAGCAGGAATGCCCTCAAAAACAATTAATTCGTCAGATAGGTAGTCAATAAACACTAAATCGTGATCAACAACTAAAATAGAACAGCCTCTATGCTCTGTAATATCTCTTATTACCTTTGAAACAATCAACCTTTGCTCGACATCCAGATATGCAGAAGGCTCGTCTAGAAGATAGAGATTTGCTTTTTGCGCCAGACAGTGCGCGATAGAAACTTTTTGCAATTCTCCGCCAGATAATTGATTTAGGGGTTTAAGCAGCAAAGGCTTGATGTTCAGGGGGCGAATTATCTGAGTTTCATATTTTTCAACAGCATCTTTGAGTAATGTTGCAACTAATGTATCTGAAGCAGTTTCAAGATACTGTGGCTTATAGCTAACTGTAACTTGATCTTTAATCTCGCCAGAATCTGGCTCTATAACGCCTGCCAAAATCTTTACAAAAGTAGTCTTACCAATACCGTTTTCTCCGAGAATACCTGCAGCAGTTTTCTTGTTTAATTTGCCTTGTTTGGCATTCAAATTAAAATTGCCTAATTTTTTCTTTAAATCTGTCCAAGATGTCAACTCTATTCCAGTCTGTTCTGCTAGAGGTGGGCGTGATTCAAATGTCAAAGCGTGATCGCGAAAACGAATATTTTGATCTCTTAGATAACCCTCTAAATAAACATTAATTCCTGCACGAGTTACTTTAGGCAGAGAAACAATACCATATACTCCTGGTTCACCAAACATTATGTGAATCAAATCAGTCATGTAATCTAGGATGATTAAATCGTGTTCAACAACTAAAACTGCAGTATCTTCATTAGCAAGACTTTGGATGAACTTAGAGATTTTTATTCTTTGCTTGATGTCTAAATAAGAAGTTGGCTCGTCAAAAACATAGAGATTTGCTTTTTTCAATACAGTTGCAGCAATAGCAACGCGCTGCAGTTCTCCACCAGAAATAGTGGCAACATCCCTGTCAAGAACTGTGCGTAAATCCAGAGCATCAACAATCTCATCAAAACGTGCAGTTTCGTCAGATTTTTTCAATAATTCTTGAACATTGCCTTTGAATTTCTTAGGAATCAAATCAACCTGTTGAGGCTTAAAACTCACAGTAATCTCTCCTTTTTTTATTTTCTCAAAAAAAATCTGTGCTTCAGAACCTTTGAAAAAATCAATTAATTCGTCATAACTTGCATTTTCTTCTTTTCCTAGATTAGGTTTTAGCAATCCTGCAAGAATTTGAATGGCAGTGGACTTACCAATGCCGTTTTTACCGAGAATACCCACTACTTTACCGAAAATAGGGATAGGCAGATTATACAAATGAAAACCATTAGCGCCATACTGATGAATCGGCTGTTTTGCAAGCTCTTCAGGAAGATTGACGACTGATAAGGCCTCAAAAGGGCATCTGTTTGGGCAAATACCGCATCCTGTGCAGAGTTTTTCATCTATCTTGACTTTACCATTTTCATCTTTAGCAATACATTCTTCGCCTTTTCTGTTAATTGGACAAAGACGCATACAAAGATACCCGCCGCATCCGTTCGGGTTGCACTTGGCTTTCTGAACAACAGCTATTCTTGGCATAAACACTCTTGAAACAAAGGCGGTTTATAAATGTTATTGACCTACGAAAGATTTAAATACCTGATAAACAAAAACAGAGTAGAGGTGCATATCATGAAAAAATTACATTTTGCATTTGCAGCAATCCTTCTTGTTGGATTGGTGTGGATGATGACTAATTCCAGTTCACCAACAGGTGGAGCAGTAAATTCTCTTGTTGCAGGGCTATCTGGAAATCTTGTGACTGTTGTTTCAGTAATTGCAATTGCAGGAATAGTTATGGTAACTGTATTCAAGAAATTTGATTAAGTAAGAAGCTTTAAATACTATTTCTTTCTTTTTTAGTCTATGAAATGCGAGATATGTAAAAATAAAATCGGGGAAACATTCCTGAAAAAAATAATAGGCACCACTCTAAAAGATGAAAAGGGCAAGAAGCATACAATCTGTTTTGAGTGCCAAAAAAAATTAAGGACTAAAGAAGAGATTCTGAAACATATTTAATGAATTTCGCCTCTGTAGCTCAGTTCGGTAGAGCGATTGCCTCGTAACATAACGTGGGCAAGCAATAGGTCAAGGGTTCAAATCCCTTCGGAGGCTTTGAAAATGAACACAATAGAGCAAGCAAACAAAGTATTCCTAGAGAATTGGGGGAAAGAAGTTTATTACGGCAGATGTATATTTCTTAGCTGGTATTGTGAGAGGGGAACTTGCAAGTTCTGCTTTAGATCGACAATACACCATAAGGTAAAGCATGCCAAAACTGCAAAAAGAAGTATGGCTTCAATACTTGTAGAAGCAGTGCTTGCAAAAAATCTTGGGTGGAATATAGAGTTCTTGACAGGAGGATATGGGATTTATCCTTTTGAGGAATTACTGGAGATAATACGAAATGTCAATAAAATAATTGGCAGGAAAGTGTGGGTGAATCTGGGAGCGTTTAATGCAGAACAGTTAGAAAGATTAAAACCGTATGTAGAAGGAATCTGTGCTTCTATAGAAACTGTCGAGGAAAAACTGCATGACGAACTCTGTCCTGATAAACCAATACAACCTTATTCTGATATGCTAAAAATTGCGAAAGAAATGGGATTTAAAACCAGTATAGCGATAATAATAGGTTTGGGAGAAAAAAATATAGAAATGCTTCATAAATTTATAGAAGAACATCAATTGGACAGAATAACATTTTATGCCTTAAAACCTGTAAAAGGAACAATATTTGAGAATAAAGAGGGGCCAACAAGCGAATATTATGCAGAGTGGATAGCAAAAACAAGAATCAGATTCCCTAAATTAGATATAATCGCAGGAACAACTGCAAGAAGGTATAAAGAAGCAGAATTATTGTTCAAAACAGGCGCTAATGCAATAACTAAATTTCCTGCAACTAAACTTTTTGGGACAGAACAAGCAAGGGTTGTTGAAGCAGGCGCTGAACAGGCAGGGAGAGTGTTTAAGGGGACTTTGACAGTGCTTCCAGATATAGATTGGGGCGCAGAAGTAGATAAGCTAGAGCTTGATGATAAACTTAAAGAACAATTAAAAGAGAAATTAAGCCAATACCTTAAATCAATGGAAAATAATATAAATGACAAATAAATCACAAACTCCATGGCAAGAAAAAAATTAATTAACAAAAAAGTTCTGATGTCCTTGTTTATAGTAGCAATAATGGTCTTAAGCGCATTTGGATTTATGATGTCTTATCAAACTAATCAGCGAGATAAACTGGCAGATTATAACGGATTTAAATTCTCAAGAACACAAAATGGGTTAGTTACAAAAATAAATAATCAAGAACTAGCTTTTAATTATTATCCTGAAGACTTGGAACAAATAAATATGTCTGATGATGCTAAATTACTGCTGTCTGGAACAAAAGTTCTATTTGTTACATATGATCCAAATTCCGATTTTGCTTCGTCAATAGCAGAACAACAGCTGGATATGGAGCAAAAATTCATAAAAGTAGGGGATAGATTCCTGACAAAAGGATTTACAAATGCAACAGGGTATGCGCTTCCGCAGATAACTTGTGCAAATGCTACGGCAGCAATGCCGGTCTATCAAATAGAGCAGAGCAATGAAACAAAAGTTGAAGTCTCTGATAACTGTGTAATATTGACTGTGGCAAGCGAAACAGAATTGAATGCTTATCATGCAAAAGTACTTTACTTACTGCTTGGAGTGATGAACTAATGGAAGCAGAAAAAGAAGTAAAGGTAGAAAAAACTTCTGAAGAAATAGAGAAAGAAAAAAAAGACCAGAAAAAAATAAGACTTGTTGCGGTTGTAGTGGTTGTTGGATTCATAATATTATTTTTTGCAGTATTCTTTGGGGTAAAATATGTCTATCCTGAACCAGAACCATATGAAACAGTTACATTCAATAGTTTTGAATTTACTAAAATAGCAGGAACCTGGTATGCGCAATGGCAGCATGAAAACAGATTAGTGTCTCTTGCATTACGATTTAATCCATATGAAGTTGAAAACGTTTCTGTAGTGGGTGATATAAGCGAAGAATTTCAACAAAGCAAAGTATACATAACTTTTGATCCATATTCAGAGGATGATTCATTTAAGTATCTTGCATTAGCGTCTGCAGAATTAAGCCAGAGCATAGTCAAAGCGTTCAATAAACAGATAATTCCTGCATGCACACGATATGAAAACGAAACTTGTGAAAATGTATCCATTGTGACTTGCGATGATAAAGATAAAGCAGTAATACACCTAGTGGCAGGCGAACCAACACAAATAATCATGCAAGACAATTGTGTAACATTGCAGGGCAAGGATTTTGAACTGCTGAAATCAGTAGATAAATTGCTTTATCTCTGGTATAAGATAATCTAAAGAGCCATGACACAACAGCACTATTATTCTGAAAAACCAACAAGCGAACTAAATCTAAGAACAATCACTGCAGTATTAAGAGATAAAACATTCAAATTTTACACGGGTTCTGGGGTGTTTTCTCCTAACCGCGTAGATCCTGCTACAATGCTGCTGATAAATAAGTCGATAATAAATGAGGCTGATAAAATTCTCGATATTTGCGCAGGGTATGGTCCTGTCGGCATAGCAATCAAAAAAACATTTCCAGGAACAGAAGTTTACATGACTGATGTAAATAAAAGAGCAATCCACCTTGCAAAAAAGAATATAAAATTAAATAAAATAGAGGCAACTGTAAAATCTGGAAATTTATATGAGCCGTTTAAAGACGAGAAATTTGATGCAATCTTAGTCAATCCTCCGATGGCAGCAGGAAGAAAACTTTGTTTTCAAATAATAGAAGACGCAAAGAAGCATTTGAATGAAAATGGAACATTGCAGCTTGTTGCACGGCATCAGAAAGGGGGAGAGCAGCTGGAAAAAAAGATGAAAGAAGTTTTCGGTAATGTAGAGGCTTTAGCAAAAAAATCAGGATTTCGCGTGTATTTAAGCAAAAATTTGGCTATATAAACCTATGCCAAAAAATTAATATATTCTTAATATCTAAAATATAATATGTACGTCATCTACTGCTCTGAACAATTAGACGGCATCTCTGCAGCGGCAATTGTCCTTCGCTATGCACGCTTAAGAAATTCTGCATGCAGAATAGGTGGATTTCTAAATTATCAAAATATAGAGGAGAAATTCCAAGAAATGGCAGATTCTAAAGGAAACTTGTTTTTTGTATTAGATTTTCCTCCAGATCAAATAGAGAACTTTGAACAAAAACTGATAGATATATCCAAACACAATAAGATAGTTTATTGGAACAGCCATCATCCTTATGATTCGCAAACTTTAGAGATGATGAAAAAATATATTCCTACTGTTGATTTTTCAGGCAAAATGAAAAATTCTAAGCAAGGAGAGCAAATGATGTGTTCAGCAGATCTTGTTGCGAAAAAATTCTTGGCAATGGATTCTGTTGCATTACAGCTAAAGTTAATTGCACGAGATATAGAATTCTGGATAAAAAAAGATGAACGCGCAATAAAACTCGCAGACTTAATTTCTTCTGGCATCAATAAAAGAGATTTAATCAATAATTTGTCTAAAGGTGTTTTATGGTCGGAGAAATTCGAAAAAGTAAGAACAGATTACCTTGAGAAAAAACAAAAAGCATTTGCTCAATTGATAACTAAACTTCAGGTAAAGCCATATCTTGACAAAAGATTTGGTTTTAGCTTATCGCCAAACATTTTAAGTTCTGCTGATGCGGGAGATAAAATACTTACATCACATCAAGCAGTTGATGTTTCCGTTGTGATTTATCGCAATGGAAGAATCAGTTTTAGAAGAAGAGATGGATGTAATATGGATTTAATCAAAATAGCGCGATTATTCGACGGTGGCGGACACGCATATGCTTCTGGCGGCAAAATAAGCAAGTTCAAAACTATTTCTTATGAGACTCTAGATAAAGTAATTTTTTTCATTGATAGAACACTAAAAAACTTTTTTCTAAGTTAAAGTTTCTTTTCTCTAAAAAAATCATTTTAAAACAAAACATTTATATATGAAAAGATAAATAATATTATTAAAAACCTTAAAAGAAAAAGAGGTGCAGTGCAAATGGCAAAGAAAAAAGCTAAGAAGAAAAAAGCTAAGAAAAAAGCAAAAAAGAAAGCTAAAAAGAAAAAGAAAAAAGCTAAAAAGAAAAAGAAAAAATAATTTTAGCAAACCTTTCACTGCCTCGTCAGAGGGGCAGTTGATTTTTTATTCTCATTCTCCAATTTTTCGAAAACATTATAAAACAAACAAGTTTCAACTAAAATCATGATACTATCCTTGATGGAACTATTAGACGTATTATTGATGAGTCTTGTAGTGGGCTATATCTTTATGGGAATATTTAAGTTTACACAGGATAGATTCCAGACTGGATTCGACTGGCGGAGCTTTAAATTTGCAGTTTTGGTTACTGCTCCTGCGATAATCCTGCATGAATTAGGGCATAAGTTTGTAGCCCTAAGCTTTGGATTTAATGCTACTTTTCATGCAGCATATACCTGGCTAGGGATAGGCGTATTATTGCGGGTGCTGCAGACTGGATTCATCTTCTTTGTTCCTGCTTATGTGCAGATTAGCTGTGTGACAAAAGACTGTGTAATACCTCCTTTACAATTATCTGCAATATCCTTTGCAGGACCATTTGTTAACTTAACCTTGTTCTTTATCTGCTGGGCATTTCTAAAGAAAAAGAATTTGAGTAAAAATACCAGACTTATTTTGTATATCACAAAGCAGATAAACTTGTTCTTATTTATCTTCAATATGCTTCCAATACCTATGTTTGATGGGTTTAAAGTGTATTCTGGTCTTTGGAATACATTCTTCTAATAACAATACAACCGCAAACTTTAAAAACACCTCTTTATTCTCTGAAATCGGGTGTAGGGTTTTGGGAATAAAATCAAAATTAATAGATATATACGATAAAAGATACAAAGGATTAATGCTATGTACTATAGTCTTGTTATTTCTAGCAATAGGCGTATTAGGATATAATTATGCAACAACTGGAGAATTTATTGAAAAAGGAGTATCTCTGAAAGGCGGAATAACATTGACTGTATCAACAGATACAGATATAGATATCATTGCACTGGACACAATTTTACATGATAAGTTGCCTAAATCTGATATTGAAATAAGACGCTTAACAGAGGCAGGAATGATTAAATCTGTAATTATAGAAGCATCTGATACTGATGAGGATGCGCTTAAGAATGCGGTAAGTGAATCTGGTTTTTTGACAGTAACTGAAGATAATTATACTATAGAGTCCATGGGTTCATCATTAGGGGCCAGCTTTTTTAGACAGACAATCACTGCGGTAATCATTGCATTTATTGCAATGGGGCTGGTTGTATTGATTACATTCAGATCATGGGTTCCTTCTTTTTTTGTAATATTGGCAGCAACATCAGATATTGTGTGTACACTTGCAACAGTGTCTTTGTTGGGAATGAAACTTACGACAGCAGGAGTGGCAGCGTTTCTTATGCTTATAGGTTATTCAGTAGATACTGATATATTATTGACAACAAGAGTGTTGAAGAGAAAAGAAGGTACGGTATTTAGTAGAATAATGGATTCTATGAAAACAGGAATGACTATGTCTATAACATCACTTGTAGCAGCATTGCTGGCATACATATTCACATCATCAGACGTAATAAAACAGATAATGATAATTATTGTCATTGGCCTGGTGTTTGACATAGTGAATACCTGGATACAAAATACAGGCATACTTCGATGGTATTTAGAGAGCAAGGAGAAAAAACATGAGTAAAATTAAAAAGTTATTCACGAACTGGAGAATAATCATATTAATTGTATTCCTGTTATTTGCAATAATTTCAATAAGGCCGAATCCTTTTAATGACGGAGTTTCGATAAAATCAGTAACTGCAAACAGTTCTGCAGCATTAGCAGGAATAGAGAATCCGCAAGCAACTGTTTCTCCAATGTCTAGAGAAGTTATATTATCTATAAACAACCAGCCAATTCACACGCTATCTGATTATTACGAGTTTGTTGATTCGTTGGATGCAAACCGGACAATCAGAATAAAGACAGACAAGAAATCATATACTTTACTCACAAAAGGGGAATACGCGACACAAAAACTTAATGAGACTGAGCAGAAAACAGTACAGGAAACAATACTGGTAAATGAAACAGTAGACAATAAAACAATTCAAGTAAATCAGACGATAAATAAAACAATCATAGTTCCTAAAATACAAAAAACCTTGATTGGTGTGGAAAATTTAGGATTGAGTGTTGTTCAAGCTCCAACTTCTAATATAAGAAAAGGATTGGATTTGCAGGGCGGAACAAGAGTTATATTGCAACCCGAGGAACAAGTAGACGATGAAATGATTAATACCATCATGGATAACTTAAAACAAAGATTAAATGTCTATGGTATTGCCGATGTTATTGTAAAAGAAGTTCGAGACAAGCCTGCGCTTCTGGGTGAAGGAAATAAATATATTCTAGTTGAGATTGCTGGAGCAACAGAAGAAGAAGTACAAGACCTTTTAGCAAAACAAGGCAAATTTGAGGCAAAAGTAGGAAACACTACCGTGTTTGTAGGTGGAGAAGACGTAACATATGTCTGCCGAACTGCAGAATGCTCTGGAATAGATCCAAACAGAGGATGCGGCAAAGTTGACAATGGATATGCCTGTAATTTCATGTTCTCAATATCACTAACGCCTTCAGCTGCGCAGAAACAAGCAGACGCAACAAAAGACCTGCGCATAGAAAAATTAGAGCATGGCGAATACTTATCTGAAAAATTAAGATTATTCTTAGATGATAAACAAGTAGATCAATTAAACATAGCTGCAGATTTGAAAGGCAGAGCAGTAACTGAAATTGCAATAAGTGGTGCCGGTGCTGGTGCGACAGAGCAAGATGCAATGATTCAATCATTGAAAGAAATGAAAAGACTGCAAACAATACTTATTACAGGAAGTCTTCCAGTAAAACTGCAGATAGTTAAAACAGATAATATATCTCCTATGCTGGGAACGCAATTTGTCAAAAACGCGCTTCTTGTAGGAATACTTGCAATATTGTCTGTTGCAGCAATAATTTTCATAAGATATAGATATTTAAAAATTGCATTATCTATGATATTTATCTGCGTAGGCGAGGTAGTTCTTCTTTTAGGCTTTGCAGCATTAGTTGGATGGAATATAGACTTGGCATCAGTGGCAGGAATCATAATCGCAGTAGGAACTGGAGTAGATGATCAAGTCATAATTACTGACGAAACACTCAAAAAAGACCAATCTACTCAATACGGCGGATTTACACAGAGACTCAAAAAAGCATTCTTTATAATTATGGTAGCATACTTTACAACAGCAGTAGCAATGCTTCCGTTAGTATTTGCAGGAGCAGGACTGTTGAAAGGATTTGCATTAACAACAATTGCAGGAATAACAATAGGCGTTTTTATCACCAGGCCAGCATATGGGTCTATCTTAGAAATCTTACTTGGAGACTGAAATGACAAAGCTAAAGGCAATAGGCCTTGCTCTCTTATGTGCATTATTTGTCAGCACTGCGACTGTTTTTCAAAAATTTGCAGGAGAACGTCTTCCAGAAATAACAACTAATTGGCCGATACTTGCAGCAATATTCTTTTATTTTTTAGGACTTTTATTTTTAGTTTATGCTCTAAAACATGCAGAAGTAACCACTATTTACCCTATTGTGGCTGTAAGCTACATAATATCAACGTTATATGCCTTGTTAATTTTTCAAGAAACAATAACTGTATTTCGATGGCTGGGCGTATTGTTTATATTTTTAGGCGTTACGTTAATTGGAGTTGGTAAAAAATGACTACGACTCTGGCAATTATTTTAACGCTTATCTCTGGATTGTGCGGAGGAATAGGCATAGTGTTAATAAAAATAGGCACACAGAAATTTAAACTAAATCTTAAACAACTAAGAAATTATCCTTTGATTTTAGGGGCAGGCATCTCTGGAATCGGTATGCTGTGCTTTATTTTTGCTTTGAGAGACGGCGAACTCTCTATGCTATACCCTATTATTTCTATACAGTATTTAATATCAACATTTTTGGCAGTTAAATATTTAAAAGAAAAGATGAACCTGCTTAAATGGGCAGGTATAACTGCGATAATAATTGGTATAATATTAATCGGCTTAGGAATATGAAAAAAGAGCTCTCAAGCATAGAATTGAAATATTTATTAGATGAATTCTCACAACTAGTCGACGGCAAAATAGATAAAATATACCAGCCAGGAAAACAAGACGTGCTGTTTTCTTTTCATGTTCCTAGAGTTGGCAAAAAAATGCTGAGAATAACCCTGCCTGGGATGATTTGGTTGGCAGCAGTAAAACCAGAAATGCCTGTAAAAATATATGGGTTTTGTGCGTTACTGAGAAAAGTTTTGTCTAATGCAAGATTAAGAAAAATAGAACAGATAGGCGGTGAAAGAATACTTAAATTAGCGTTTGAGACAAAAGACGAAAAATACGATATAATTATTGAATTGTTTGGACAAGGAAATATAATTCTGTGCCAGAACAATAAGATTATTATGCCTTTGTCTGTACAGAAATGGGCCGATAGACTGGTTAAAAAGGGGGAAGAATACACTCCACCATCGCGAGAGCATAATCCATTTAATATTAGTTTAACAAATTTTGAGAAATTAATAAAATCCTCTAAAGACACTATCTCTAAAACATTAGCAGTAGGATTAGGGATTGGAGGATTGTATGCTGCAGAAATTTGCTTAAGACTTTGCATTAAAAAAACAGAAAAAAGCCTAGATAACGCTGCAGTAAAAAAATTATATAAAACAATGCAGTCTTTATTACAGCAAAAAATAGAGCCTGTTGTTGTATTTGATAAGAAAGAGGTTGCGGATATTACTCCATTTAAGTTAGAGTATTATGCAACAAAACGCCAGGAAGATTTCAAAACATATAGTGAAGCAATAGATTCTGTGTTATCTAAAGACATACAGAAGAAAGATATTGCGCAGGTTGAAGAAAAATTCGCAGGGAGATTAGAGAAGATAGAGAAAAGATTAGAGATGCAGAGAAAGAATCTTACAGATCAAGAAAATAAATCAAAAGAGTTTCAACTAAAAGGAGAAAAAATATATGAAAAATACCAAGATTTGAAAACACTTTTTGCAGAAATCAAAAAAATGAGAAAAACAATGTCTTGGAAAGAAGTGAAGGCAAAGTTAAAGTCAGTCAAATATATTAAAAGTATTAATGAAAAGAACGGCGAAATTGTGATAGAGATAAAATAAAACTACTTCTGTTAAATTAAGAATATAAAAAAAGGTAGACAGCTTATAACGACAAACTTTTAAAAAAAGTTACTCCGAGAACCTCGGAGAACTTCGACGACAGTGTCGTCGTAAGTTTGATCAAAACAGCACGACACAGGGTCGTGAACGCAAAATGTATTATAGTATTAGAATTTGCGATAAATGCTTTAAAAAAAAGGTAGACAGCTTATCGAGTTTCCCGCGCAATGCAGTACAGTTCGATACGGAAGTCGGTTTAACTGCCAGGTTCGAATGAGACTGGGTGGAACCCGACCCCTATGGCCGTCTAAAAGTATAGAATAATAGGCGATTTATAAAGCTTTCGCTTGGCTTGTGTATAGCATAAGATTTATAAAACCTCAATTTATCCTCTAAAATACCATGAAAGCAGTAATATTGGCAGCAGGATACGCGACAAGGCTATATCCCTTGACAAAAGACAAACCAAAGCCCTTGCTAGATGTTGCAGGCAAGCCAATACTGGGGTGGATTCTAGATAAAATAAGGGAAGTTCCAGAAATAAATGAGATTTTTATTGTGACTAATGATAAGTTCTATGAAACTTTTCAAACTTGGGCAAAAGACCAAGAAGGAGTTACGATACTAAACGACGGAACAACCAGCAATGAAGATAGATTGGGTGTTATGGGAGATATTTGCTATGCGATAAACCAGGCAGATATACAAGAAGATCTATTGATAGTTGGCGGGGATAATTTATTTGAATTTGACTTAAATAGATTGGCGCAGTTGTCAGAAAAGAAAAACGCCTCAACAATAGGAGTATATGATGTAAAAACGGTTGAGGAAGCTCAAAAGATGGGTATCTGCGCCTTGGATTCTGAAGGAAAAATCATAGAAATAGAGGAAAAACCAGAAAATCCTAAATCTACTCTTGCATCAACTTTATGTTATTTTATCAGGAAAGAAGATATTCCGACAGTTTGTGCTCAGAATGTGCAAGATGGAGTTCCTTTGCCTAAGCTTTTGATGAAAACAAAGCCAATTTATGCAGTAATTTATACAGAACCTTGGTTTGATATAGGAAGTCACGAACAGTACCAAGAAGTAAATGAAATCTATAAGAAATAAAGTATAACAAAAGTAACAGCAGCCCATAAAAGCATGCCAATATCCATTCTTAAGTCTAAAAAAATTCTTTCTGGATGCCGTGCTATCTTGGAACCAGAATAAACTAAGTAGAAATACCTGAAAATTAAATAGAGTGCAAAAGGCAGAGTGAAAATCAAATAAGGCGTGTTATCGCTGAAAAAAGAGTATAAGCTGTAAGCAGTAGCCAATAACGCAGTAGTGATTATCATCAAAGAACTGGTGATTTCTGGAGTGTACACTTTAAGTGTGCTTCTATGTTTTTTTGCTTTTTCGCCAAGGAACATTGCATCTGCATGTCTTTTGCCTGAAACAAGAAATACTGCTAAAAAGAAAACACATGCAATAAGCCAAGGAGATACTTCAATGCTAAGGATTAAAGCGCCTGCGACTGCCCGTACTACAAAATTAATTGCTATTGTGATTATATCTACAAAAGGCTCTTTTTTAAGCAGGAGAGAATACAGTAAAGTGATACCAAACAATACTGCGATTGCGTAAAAGAAATTAATATTCAGTGGCGCTGCAAGACCAATAGAAATTGCTAATAACATTATTGTCAATATGCTTGCCTGCCAAATCTTGATTTTGCCAGATGCAATAGGTCTCTTACGCTTTTCTGGATGCTTTTTATCTCTTTTGCGATCTATCATGTCATTTAGTATGTAATTTGCAGAAGAGACTGCACAAAGACTCATAAAACCAATAAAAGTAAGCAAAAGCGAATTCATATGCAGTAAATTGCCTGAGAAAATAATAGGGACAAAAACTAGTAAATTCTTGTACCACTGTGCTGGTCTGAATAGTTTAATTATTTGTTTTATCTGAATCATCTTGAAATCCTTTTGTTTTAAAGATAGGGATATCCAGTTCTTGAAGTTTTTTGATGTCTTGATCCATTGCTTCATCCATTTCTGCGTGATTAGTTAATGTTCCGCCATATTTCTTATGAGCAATAATAGGTTTTCTGTCTTCATATATGCCTTTAAAAACACCAAAATACTCACAAACATAATGTGCGTCCCCGCCTTCTTGTATATCTGTTGTAATTTCTATTTTTGTTGGTTTATTTTTAGATACTTGCTCGATAAACCCATCTAATCCTTTATTAAATATTCCCATTTTCCCACCTTTGTCGTAACTGTTGTTACTTTAGTTCTCTAAGTCTTTATGTGTGACAATTCCGCCTGCACAAACATCTTCTCCTTTAACCAAGACAAACCGGCCTAATTCAGGAGTTTCGTTAAAATCCTCGATTACAACCGGAGCCTCTGTTTTGAAGACAATTTCTCCAACTTCCCATTCTTTAATTTCAGAAGCATCTTCTTCAAGAACTGCGAGTGTTGAGGAATCTAACTTTTTCTCAATCTTTTCCATAACACACTCAACTTCTTGAGTAGCGCATTTAAGAGTTATTTTTTCAGATTTATTGAACGGCAGCTTAGACATCCAGAAAACTTTTCCTCTGAATCTGGTTGTAACAGTAGGCTTTTCTGCATCCGGATCGCAAGCAATTTCTCCTCGCTCTACGAATAACGGATGTTCTATTGTTATTCCTGTGCTTTTGCCTGCTTCAACGCTTTCTACTTCGCCATTCATGTCTTCAATTGTAGTAATTGTGCTTTCTTTGTTAGACGGCAAAAATAATAATCGGTTACCTTTCTTAAGAATGCCTGCCTCAACCCTGCCTGCCAAAATTCGCTTGTCATCAAACTTGTAAACATCTTGAATAGGGTATCTAAGTGGTGCATTACTTAGGCTGGCAAGAGATTCAAATGTGTCCAGAGCTTCAAGAACAGTTTTTCCTGTGTACCAAGACATGTTTTCTGATTTCTTTGCGATATTATCGCCCAACTTTGCAGAAATTGGAATTATGTAAGATGGTTTTATGTTCAATGAACCTAAAAATTCAAGCAAATTCTTTTCAACTTCTTTGAATCTTTCTTCTTTGTATTCTACTAAGTCCATCTTGTTCATTACAACAATAACCTGCTTTAATCCAAGCATGCTTAAGATGTATGCGTGTCTTTTTGTCTGCTCTTGAACTCCTTCATCAGCATCAACAATCAATAAAGCTGCTTCTGCTTGTGAAGCTCCAGTAATCATGTTTTTGGTGAATTCTTTATGTCCTGGAGCATCGATTATGACATAATGTCTTTTATCTGTCTTGAAAAAAGCCTGAGCAGTGTCAATAGTTACGCCTTGCTCTCTTTCTTCCTGCAAATGATCCATGATAAAACCAAATTCAATATCTTTGCCTAATTCATCACAGGTTTTCTTGAGCTCTTCCATCTTTCCCTCTGGCAAGGAACCAGTATCATAGAATAACCTGCCAATAAGAGTAGATTTACCGTGGTCTACGTGACCAACGATTGCAAATTTAAAATGTTCTTGTTCATTCATGTGTATCACCTATTAGTTTGTTTGCTAATTGTTCTAATTCATCTTTGGATGGTTTTAATCTTTCAAAACCAGAACTAACGTCTAATGATATCTTGGATTTATCTTCGTCCCAAAGCCTATCTCCTTCCTGCCTAGGAATGAAGTGGACGTGATAATGCGGTACTGCTTGGCTTGCGAATTTTCCATTTGAGTTTGCTATTGTCAGATCTGGCCAGTAATTTTTTAGCATTTTGGCAAGAGTAATACAGTCTTCACCGAATTGCAGGCTTTCTTCTTTATTCATTTTATGAATAGTTTCATAATGTCTCTTTGGAATTAAAAGACAGTGTCCTTCAACTATTGGGTGTGCATCGAGTATTGCAAAAAAATATTTAGATTCATATATTTTCTTTGCAGGAACTTCTCCTTTTTCTATTTTACAAAATATGCAATTGCTCATTTTATTTTCCCCCATGTTACATTATTCCAGGCCCGTTCATGAACATAATAGATGAGCAGTTTGGTAATAACTTCTAGTATACCTATGCCTGCTGCTAGAGCCAATTTTCCAGTGAAAGCATAAACTAAAATAACAGTTGTGAGGGATGCAAGAACCCTCCAACTCAAGCCTTTTGTAATGCTTCTAATGTGTTTGTCAACCATATTATCACATGTATCCGAGAGACCGAAGCTTCTGCATGATGTACGCAGATTCTTTGTCTTGTGCTCTGCCTGAACGCTCTGCGACTTTTGTAGTTCTTAATTCCTCAACTATCTTGTCAACATCGTCTGCATTAGAACAGATTGGATTACAGCAAGTTTCACAACCAATACTTCTATATCTTTTTGATTCGCCATTTTCCATCTTTTTTGCAAAATATAACTCTGTAATTGGAATTTTTTCTCTTTTGACATAATCCCAGATATCCTGTTCAGTCCAGTGCAAAATCGGGTGAACTCTTAAGTGTTCATCTTCTGCCTGTTTTGATTTATACTGATCCCATAGTTCTGGAGGCTGATTCTTGTAATCCCATTTGAACTGCTGATTTCTAGGAGAGAAAACTCTTTCTTTTGCTCTTATGCCGTGCTCGTCTCTTCTGATGCCTAATAGCAATGCAGTATACTTCTGCTTTGCAATAGTCTGTTTTAATGCAACAGTCTTTAATTGGTTACAGCACTCAAATTTATTTCCTTCAGTAGGACTCATGCCTGCAGCAATAGCTTCTTCGTTCTTGCCAACAACCAACTTTAAATCCCATTCTTTGGTAAACTTATCTCTAAATTCATAAATTTCCTTGAATTTATAGCTTGTATCAATATGCACTACTGGAAATGGAACTCTTCCAAAAAATGCTTTTCTGCAGAGCCATAACAAAGCTGTTGAATCTTTACCAATCGACCATAACATTGCAAGATTTTTATACTGTTTGTATGCTTCACGAATAATGTATATGCTTTTACTTTCTAATTCATCTAAATGATCCATTTTTTCCACCTCAGTCCAAGTATCCTAAACTTCTTAGCCTTTCTTTTACTTTTGCTTCATCTTCTTCGCTAAAAGCTGGCTTTTCATCTTCTTTATTTTCAGTTTCGAGTCTTTCTACAACCTGCTTAAGTATGTAGCTGACATATGCTTCAACAGAATCAAACTCATCTGTTGAATCAACTCTTTTTTGTAATTTTTTTATTAAATCTTCAGGAATTTCAATTTTCATTTTGTTACCTCACAAATAACCTAATTTTCTTAATTTATCTTTTATTTTTTCTTCATCAGATGAAGCGATGTCTTGTTTGTGTGCTGTTTCCATAAGCATTTGTCGCAAAACAAATGTGGTGTATTCGCTTACTGAACTAAAATCAGTTTTTTCAATCTTTTCATTGACTTTGCCAGCAAGCATTGAAGGAATGGAAATAATTGTTTTTTCTTGATTTAATTCTTTGAAAACAGATACCATATCTTGCAGTAATTCTTGGTAAGAGATGTCTCTTCTGGCTGCAAGCACTTTGAGTTGTTTTCTTAAATCCTCTGTAATTTGGATTGTAGTCCTGTTTTCCATACCTTATACCCTCTTAAATACATAGAATTATGTATGCCATATATAAATCTTATGGTTTTAGATTCTAGAATAGTTTATTGATTAATGAACCAAGAAACTGTTTTTGAAATGCCTTCTTTTAGGTCTACTTTGGGCTCATAATTCAACAAAGTCCTTAATTTTGTGATATCTGCATAGTTTCTGATGATTTCGCCAGGCCTTGCTGGAACGTATTTGGCATCCTGTACTGTTTTACCATGCTTTTCAAATTCTTGTTTTAGTACTTTGAATAATTCGTTCATTGAAGTTTCTTTGCCTGTAGCAAGTTGAATCAACTCAAATTTGTTTTTTAGTTCTGTGGTCAATGCTAAATAAATACCATTACAGATGTCTGTAACATAGATAAAATCCCTTGTTTGTTCACCATCTCCAAAAATAGTGCAGGTTTCTCCATTAAGAATCTGTCTTATGAATAGAGGAATGACGCTGCCTTTTTGATAAGATTTAATGCCGTAAGCGTTAGAAAATCTTAAAGCAACAGTGTTTAGCCCGTAAGAAGCGGCAAATGCACTGCAGTATGCTTCGTCTGCAAGCTTGCTAGCGCCATATGGTGAAAGAGGTTGAGGAACTTTTTTCTCATGCATGGGCATTTCCTGGTCGCCAAGAGGGGCAGCAGAAGATGCTTGAACAAATTTCTTTATTTTGTTCTTTACACAAGCATTCAAAACAGTAATAGTTCCAATTATATTAACATCTGCATCAAATAATGGATCTTCAACAGAAGGCATTACGCCAACCTGTGCAGCAAGATTAACAACATAATCGCAACCTGCAACTGCTTTTGAAACGTCTTCTTTGTTTCTAATGTCTCCTTTGAAAAAAGTACTGCGCTCTTTGAAGCCAGCTATTTGTTCTATGTCTTCTAACTTGCCTCCAGTAAGATTGTCTAGAACATTAATTTGCCAATCAGTTTTCTGTAAAATAAACTCAACCAAATTAGAACCAATAAATCCACATCCGCCGGTTATCAATACTTTTGTCATGGTAATACTTGATTAATCATTTCTTTTAATTGACTTTCTGTTTTTGCTGCAACTGCTTGATCTACGATTTCTCCATTCTTGAATAAAATAAATAAAGGAACCCCTTTGATGTCAAATTTTGAGGCAGCAAGTCTATTCTTGTCAATATTTATCTTGCAAATCTTAACCCTGCCGTCATATTCTTTTTCCAATGAATTAATCACTGGCTCCATCATCTTGCAGGGTGGACACCAAGATGCCCAAAAATCAACAAAAACAGGAATATCTGAATGATAAACCTCTTGCTCAAAATTTGAATCGGTAAGCTCCATTTTATTTTGTGTGCAGTACGCCCTTATGTCCATCTTCAAGATTCTTTGTTCCAGGATCATAAGTCTCAAAAGATTCACTTTCCTGCTTTACACCATCCCATCTTGTTTTAGGCATAACTGCGTGTTTTTTCTCTTCAATCCTTGCTTTGATTTCTGGCTGAGTTAATAATTCAAACATTTTTCTGATTTCTGCATCAAAAGTAATGCTTGCATTAAAACCTAAATCTGCAGGTAGTTTAGTTGAGATAACTTCTAATGGATGCTTATCTGCCTCAACTCTTGGATTTTCCACTCTTTGAATCTTAGTGTTTATTCCAAAATCCTTAGCAACATTTGCAACAGTCTCTGCAAGGTTTTTTACTCTGATTAATCCAGAAACCTGATTAACAACATCATATTGTCCTGCTTCTGGAGGACTGGAAATTAATCTAACCATGCATTGCATTGCATCATCTAGTGCAATAAATCCTCTAAGCTGCTCGCCTTCGCCATAGATTGTCAAAGGCATTCCCAGAATGGATTGAGTAACAAATCTGTTAACTACTGTTCCAAACCATTCATCCATATCTAATCTGGTTCTTAATCGGGGGTCAGCAGCAACTTCTTCAGTATGAACGCCGTAAATAACTCCCTGCATAACATCATAAGATCTTAACCACCAATACTTGCAGGCTTCATAACAATTAAATGTGTCTTGAACTTTACTGACGTGATAAAAACTTACTGGATCTCTCGGAGTTAGTTCTCCACCTAAACTCCATTCTCTATCATCCCACTTAAGGGTTGCATTTGCAGGGAAAATTCCTTCAAAAATTGGTCTTCCGGTCAATGGAGCACCGTATTCTCCCATTGTGCCTAATTTGATTAAGCAAGATTCTGGAACAACTTCTTTTATCAGCCACAATAATCCTAATGTTCCTAAAACATTATTTTCTTGAACTTTAACTGCGTGATCAACATCAACCATGCTGTATGGTGCGCTAGGACACTCTGCGTAATGGATAATTGCTTCGGGTTTTGTTTCTTCTAAAAATTCTTTTAATTTAGGCCGGTCAAGAATATCCATTTTTCTGAAATTAATATCAATACCTAGAACTTCTTTAGCAGCGCGAAGTCGTTCTGTCATTCTTTGGATAGGAACAACTGTGTGTGCACCTTTTTCCATGACACAATCTCTTCTCCAGTAATTATCAATACCACTTACTTTAAAACCTAATTTTCCTAGTTTCAAAGCAAGAGCCCAGCCAAGATACCCGTCAAGACCAAGAATCATGACGCGCATGTTCTTTAGCATGTAAAGATTATAATTTTCATTCAATTCCCATTCAGGACACTGTTCAAAAGTAATTGTAGGCTCAAAATGACCTAATTCTTTTCTTCTTGAACATTCAATCATAACTTGTTTTTCTTCAGACAATTGTCTTTTCTTTTCTTTTGACTGGCCGCAGGCCCTAAAGTCAACATTACCTTTTAACATTGCTGCTGGACAGTTCCAGCACGTTTTATTTGCATTACATGGTTTCATTAAGTATCACCGTTTATTTTATTTATAATTGGAAAAACATCAGTTACTTTTGGATTTTTAGGAAGCTCTATGCTTTTTGGTGTTTTAACAAATAAAAATGCATCTTCCTGTGTGTGCATTCCAGTAAAAATATCTTTGTCAAAAATTTCAGTCTTGGTTAAATTTCCTCTTAAATTAAATCCTTTATTTGAAAGCAGGATAAGGTCTGGAGCTTGCTCTAGATGCGGGCCGCTGTAGACTTCTTCTTTTCTGAAAATTTTCTTTATAACTTTTTTGCCGTCTTTTTCTAAATTTTCAAAGGTGCTTGTTAAGTCTTTGAGAATCTGTTCTTCATCTTCTTTTTTGACAGTGCCTTTAGGGTATTTGCCTTCTTTGTTTAAGTATATTCTTCCTGGGTCTAATGCAAAAGCTTTGGAATTTGCTTTGATGTGATTGTGATTTTGGCGTTCTGCATCGTTTAATTCTAAGAAGCCATTATTTTTCAATACTGCGTTGACGATTACATTTGTTTCTGACAAGCCCATGCCGTGGTCAGATATCATGATTAAAGAATCTTCGTCTGACATTTTATTTGTGATGCTTCCTACAACTTCGTCAACTCTTTTGAAATAATCTAAAAAGTTTTGGTGATGCTCATGATTTTCATCTTCATATGCGTCCCATAAGAAATGACCAATTCGATCTGTTCCGGTTATTACAAACATGAAGGTATCCCATTTTGTTTCATCCCATAGCTGTAGGGCTGTGTTTTGTCTTGCGTCTAAGGTTCTGTGCAAATCCTTGAAAAATAATTCTTTAGAACTGTGTCCTTTTTCAGAATCGACATCAATACGATAATTCAATTCTTCAAGCATAGGAATATATTTTTGTGGATAAACTGCATTTTCTAAATCTAGTGCAACAAAACCTGCAACATGAAAGCCGTTCATTGGTTTTGCAGGATAAGTAGAAGGGACATTGATTATTGCATGTGTTCCATCCATTGTTTGCCAGAATGCAGGCGCTTTAATTGAGTTAAAATTAGGAAAAGACATGGTGTAAGTCCCTGGAATCATATCCATAAAACCGAAAATACCATGCTCTGCAGGATTTACGCCGGTTATTATCGAACTCCAGGAAACAGAAGAGATTTCAGGAATTGCAGATTCCATCTCCTTGAAAATGCCTTTATCCTTAAGATTCTTAAAATTAGGCATAACTCCTTTGTTAGACAAATTGTCTATTAGATGGTATGGCACACCATCGAGGCCGATGATTACTGTTTTCCCCATGAAAATCACTGAACTAGGAACGCTTTATAAATGTTGTGAAAGGTATCACTACTCTATAGGGCTATATTCCTGAAGCTTTAAAAGGGGAGAAAAATTAAACATTCTTAGGTGGTTTATAATGAATAAAAAAATGAATGGATTGATGTTAGGGGCAGGAAATTTTGCTAATTTTCCGCTGCAAAGATTTGCAGGACAATGGGGTAAAGACTTATCAGATAGAGTAGATAAAATCTGGCTGGCAGATCCAAGCCAAGATGCACTTGATGAAAAAGGAGAAAAATATGGAATACCTCCTGAAAGAAGAATCAAAGTAAAACAAGGCGAAATGCCTGCAAACCAAATTCTAGACCAAATACAATTTGCATTTGTCAATACACCTGCAACAATGCATTACGAAACCACAGCACCATTGGTTGCGAATGGAATTCCTGTATTTTTATCAAAACCAATAGACGCAGATTATAATCAAGCATTAAAATTAATAGAACTTGTGGAAACAAACGGAGTTCCTAATGTGGCAGGAAGCCAGATGCTGTTTCATCCAGCTTTTATGAGAGCGATGCAGTTGATTCAAGAAGATAAAATTGATGTAAGAAGAGTTAACATAAGCTGGGTTAAAGAGAGAGGACCAAGAGAGCACGTTATTCCTGGAATAACAACAGAAGAAGGACCTCATCCATTTAGCATATTGTCTGTGTTAATGCAGGGACTGCCGTATAGGGTTAATGCAGTGGATTCAGAAGGAGAGATAATTGTAAACCCTGAAAACTGGAAGAACGCTACTGATAAAACAGGAACAAGGTATTTGAGTGAGGATAATTTCAAAGGTGAAAAATATGTTGTTGCAGGAATATCAAAAGCATCAATGGCAACATTGAAATATAAAGACGGCAGAATGGCTTTTGTTTATAATGATTTTGAGAATCCAAGAAAAGGAAGAGTTATAGAGATAATCGGAGAACTTCCTGAAGGAGAAAGGTTTCAGAGATCGGTAACAATGCACGTTGATATAACTGATTTAAGAGACAAATATAAAGAACATGGCAAGCATATAAGAAATGGAATATATGCCTGGCACGGATGTCTAGATGAAACAAAAAAAGACAGAAGCGGATTAGGTAAATTAATGGTAAATGAAGTGCACCTTAGTGCAGATGAATTTGGAACACAGTTTGAGAAATTTCTTGATTGGGCTGAGACTGGCAAAAAACCTGTGGCAGTGGCAACATTTGCTGACCAAATGAGATCAGAGAAGTTAGTTGACGCTGTGAATAGATCCATAGCGAAAGACGCAGAAGTTAGGTATAATGGAGAAGATTATATCTAAATTTATTTTTTCTTTATTAAACACAACTGAAACGTCTTAAACATATTCTTCAAAATCGTAATCCAGATTCTTAAATTAGATGTGTGTTTTGAAGCTTGTCGGCGCTTGACGTTTTTAACAGGGAGATTCTTAATTTTAATATTATTTTTTATGGCTAATTCTATGAGCTGAAATGCATATCTCTCTTTTGTATGGATTGAGTTTATGCCTTTTAGATCTCTTTTGTCAAAGAATTTAAGGTAGCATAACGGATCGTTAATTTTTAGCAAATGTTTTGTCCAAAAAGCAAGAAAACGCTCACTTCTGCGTGGCAAATACTTTCTTTGGCCAATTATGAGGTATCCTCGAGTTATTTTGAGTACTGGGAGAATGTTTTGTATTGGAATTTCATTATCTGCATCAACAATCAGTATTTTATTGTATTTTGCGTTCTTTATTCCTTTAAGAATTGTGTATGATGAGCGGCGATTTTGATTATTTCTTAACACTCGTGCGCCTGCGTTTTTGGCGATTTTTGAGGTGTTATCTGTAGAAGCGTCGTCTACTACTATGGTTTCTATTGGGATTTTTTGTTTTGTGCAAAATTTTTGAAGATTTTGGATGGTACTTGCTATTATGTCTGATTCATTGTAGGCAGGGATTGTTATGGAGATCATATTTACTTTTCAAATACATAAGGTTTATAAATCTTGTTTTTGTTTTATCTTTATATGTCTAAGGAAAAACATCAGCTTCTGAAACAAGTTGTGCGAGGTGCAGGAATTATTTTTGTAGGAACTTTTCTTGCATATATCCTTAATTTTGTTTATAGAATTGTATTGACTAGATATTTGGGGCCTTCGGATTATGGTTTGATTGCATTAGGCCAGATGGTATTGAGCTTGGGGTTGATTATATCTCTGTTTGGGGTGAAGGAAGGCCTTATGAGGTATGTTGCGTTCTACAGGGGTAAAGCAGATCCAAGCAGAATAAAGGGCATTTTTTGGGCAGCAGTAAGAATAGGGTTTCCTATAGCATTGGTGATGACTGTGCTGCTGGTGATTTTTTCGAAACAGATTGCAATTGGATGGTTTCATACTGAAAAATTCATTCCAGTCCTAAAAATTTTTGCACTTGCACTGCCAATATATGTTTTATTTCGGTTGGTTAATTCTTTTTTCCTTGCATACAAAAAACCAGAATACAAACAATTAGTTGAAAACATATTTACTTACGCAATAAATTTGATACTTGTGGGAATTATTGTTGTACTTGGAGGTACTGTGCTGCAGATATCCTGGGCGTATTTGATTTCTATATTGGCAGCAGTATTATTGGGATTTATTCTGCTTCAATGGAAAGTGTTTCCTGTATTTGGAATGGTGCATAAAACAAAGTATGAATACAAAAAACTAATCAAATTTTCTGCACCTCTTTTTTTTTCAGGCATATTTTTGAATATAATGGGTTGGGGTGATACGTTTCTTTTAGGTATTTTTAAAACTGCAGCAGATGTGGGTGTTTATAATGCAGTTTTGCCTCTTATGGCAATATTGGGGGTATTTTTGACTGCATTTAGTCAAATATTCTATCCAATAGCATCTGAATCCATCGGTAAAAATAGACATGTTTGGCTTGGAGAAGTTTTTGCAGTGATAAAAAGATGGATATTTGTTTTAACTTTCCCGGTTTTTCTTATTGTTTTGTTTTTCCCGTCGGTTGTATTAAAAACTCTGTTTGGTAAAGCTTATGTGGGTGGTTCTGCTGCTTTAGTTGTGCTGTTAGTGGCATATTTTATCAATGTTATAAATGGTCCTACAGATCCAGTTTTAAAAGCGTTCAAGAAAACTAAATTTATTTTTTGTACCAATCTGGTTGCAGTTATTCTTAATATTGTTTTAAATATGATATTAATTCCAAAATATGGCATAATCGGCGCTGCAGTTGCAACTAGCACATTTGTCATCTTAAGAGAATTTGTTTTCTTTTTCAAAGTTCGATCTATGATCGGATTTAGTCATGATTTAAAATTGTATTTGAAATATGTATTAAGCGCAGTATTACCTCTATGTTTAAGTTATGCTGTATTAACCAAGTTTTTCCGACCATATTCTCTGTTAGAACTATTAGTTACTTTGGCTTTATTTTGTGCGGTATATTTGGGATTATTACTTCTATTAAAGTCATTCAATAAAGAGGATTTGATGATTCTTGTAGCAATAGAACGAAAATCAGGATTAAATCTTAATTTTGCAAAGAAAATCATTAAACGATTTGTTTAATCGCTTATGATTGTACCGTCACCATACATTATTTTGGTTTCAGGGTTTTTTGCTTTTGTTCCCATTGCTAATAATTGGGGAGACAGCCAGCAGTTTTTTGTTTTAAACCAAAATCTTTTGTTTAACCTAAAGAACATACCCCTTACTTGAACATTAGAAAACCCATTCCGTCTTAGTATTCTTTTCAATACTCTTTGCGAATATTCTTGGAAGTGTGCTCCTTTATCTCCATCAGGTCGGTTCAATAATTCGCCGAGTACGTTCATGTATCCTAGAATGTTTGGTGTGGTTAGCACCAATTTGCCCCCTATTTTCAATACTCTATTACATTCTCTCAAAAAATCTTGTGGATTCTCTAAATGTTCTATTAATCCACACGCAGTTATTCCATCAAAAAATTTATTCGGATAGGGTATTTTGTCTGTATTCAGGTTTGCTATTTTGGTTTCGATAAAGTTTGCTGGTTTACCTAAATCTTGAATATCAATACCGTGCGCATTATTCAAAAAAGGATTAGGATGTTTTGCATAACCTATATCTAGCACTTTTTCTTTACCTTGAAGCAAAGTCGCTACTAATTTGTGCTTATATCTTATTTTTTTCAATTGCGGTTTCATTATTTTTAGTTAAGGGCGGCTGTTTTTTAAAGATTTTGGTAAAGCTTTATCAATTCTTTTATCTTGCCATCCCAATTAAAATTCTTTAGTGCTAATTCACGAGCATTTTTAGACATCTGTTTAATCAATTTAGGATTGTTTATGCAGTTTTCCATTGTTTCAATCAAATTACTGCAGTCTTTTTTAACTAAAAATCCATTTTTTCCAGGAATTATCTGCTCAGGATTGCCTCCGACATCAGTCATAATACATGGTTTTCCGCAGGATAATGCTTCCATACCTGCGATAGAATATGTTTCCCATTCGGATGTGATAAGATATACGTCGCATAAATTATAATGTTTAGGAAGATTCATTCTGTTGATAAATCCGATGTTGATTATATTCTTATGTTGAACAGGCAATTTTTTACCGATAATCAAGAATTTAACGTGCTTGTGTTTATCTATAATTTGCATCATTGCTTTTTCAAACAAATCAAACTGCTTGACTTCTGCAAATCGGTTGATAAATGCGAAAACAAAATCTTTTTCCTCAATTCCGAACTTCTTTCGGTTGACTGGCATTGGCTTGAAGATATCCAGTTCAATACCTGGTTTAATCACTTTTATTTTATTTGCGGGAATACCGTAATTTTCAAGAATTATTTTATGCGCATCGCTAAGAGCAGTGAACATATCAAACTTCATGTTGATAATGCGTCGCTCTTTGAAGGAAGGCTTCTTGTTTTTGTTAGGAATTTGAAGCGGCAGAGTGTTTGGTCCAATAACTATCGGACACTTGAAAAAAAACCTCGGGATAAAACTGAATAAAGCGAGATGATACTGTGGAAAATGCAAGACTGCCTTGTTTTTTTTGCATTCTCTTCGTATTTCTGCTATTTTTCTGCAGAATTTCTTTTTTAGACAATTTACATTAGCTGGTTTTTCATTAAATAACCTCATGCTAAATATTTTTACGTCTATTTTTTTAGAAAGTAATTCTGCAGCCTTATGAAACCAGTAGCCTTTGCCAGAACCAAAACCCCTGAACGTACTTGCGATAAAATACAGCTTCATATTACCCTCCGCATTGTCTGAAAAACATATCCTGCTGCATAAGCATAGCAACCGGCTAATTTAAGTAATATCAACTGCAGTGCTTCAATAAAACTTAATATTTTCCATCTTATAGACATAATTAATCCAGATAATAAGAACAGAACTGCTGTCAAGCCAATTAATGGAAAAAAGATGTGAGGAAATATGATTACCCCCGCCACAATTATCGCGGGAAATAAAATAAGTACTGTTTTTTGGAAAAGCACACTTGTTTTCAGCATCCTGGCACTTGGGGCGCCCCTTCCCCAGCGAAATCGCTGCTTAAAATACCCTCGTAAGCTCTTGGGTGATTTTGAGAATACGTAACAGCCTGGAATCGTCTTTGCAATATAACCTTTTCTTATCAATAGATCCATTGCATATCTATCGCATCTAAATTGAGGAATATTCTTGAAAACATTCAGCTTTGTACAGATTTTCTTGTCATAAGCCATATTTGTTCCAGAGGGAAGTTTGAACAAGCTTTTTTTCATGGCAATCTTGTTGTATTTGTTTTCTAGATTTGACAATTTGTATTGCGTATTAGCGCAAAGATAGTTGCCACCAAGACAGGCAGTGTTTTTTGCACATTTTTCAAATGCTTGTGCAAGAAGAGTTATCCAATTGCGCGGAGCATATGAATCCCCGTCGATAAAAGCAACCACATTGCCTTTTGCTTTTTTAAATCCAGCAGTATATGCTTTTGCACGACCTTCATTTTTCTTCTTATCAATAATTTTTATTTTATTCTTGTATTTTTTCAGAATATTTAATGTGGAATCTGTGCTTCCGTCATTGATTACTATGATCTCGTGTGCTTTATGCAACTGATTTAGAATAGAATCAATGCATTTAGCAATACCTTTTTCTTCATTATATGCTAGTATTACAACAGATATTTTTTTCATTTTACTTCAAGTATTTCTCGTATGTTTGCTGCATTGTGAGGCACTCCAGCTTTTTTTGCATTTCTTTCTTTTTGACAAACGCCAAAATCTTTCTTAGATACACTAGGTCTGCAGGGCTTGTGAAGTCTATTGGGTGACTGTACAAGTGAATTGGTATTTTTTTTGCGATTGCTTTGTTAATCGTCCTCTTTATCTTTAGCAGATTAAAATATTTTATTATATTCAACAAAGTTTTGGATGATATTCCTGTTGTTTCTTTATTGATAGGAACAATTAATCTTGACTTAGGCATCTGGATTAATTTATTATTTTGGACAATTGGCTCGAGCGGATCTGCTTTGAAAAAACAAAAGATGTCTAGTGCACGAACTATTTTTTTGAAAAATCTGGATTTCAGTAAGTCTCTCTTTGTTTTTACTTCTTTTCTGTATATCTTGATGTTATTTTTTCTTAGCGCTTCAAAATTACCGTATTTATCTCTTGGAAAAATGAATGTTGTTAGTTTGCAAGGGAGTTTATTGAACAAAGACCTGCATTTCTTTAATTCTGAATCTGCAACAGCTGGGGAGCACGTATCAAAATCAATGTGCGAGAAACTGTGTGATGCAATCTCGTGTTTTGCTTTTGAGGATAAAATAAGATCGATAATATCTTTTCCATACCATAATGGGGCTTTTTTTAGATTTGTGCCAGGATCCTGTTTGATCCAGTCATCGCCTTTTTTTATGTCTGCGTGTTTTTTGTTGCACTTATCAAGAAACAAATGCCCTACTATTGCCCAAGTTGCAGGAATGTCGTATCTGTTAAATTCACGCAGCATGAGCTGTATGTTCCTGCGCTTTTTAAACCAATCTTTATCTAGCTTGTTTTGAAAAGCAGGATTATACCGAAACATCCCCCAAATCAGTTCTGTATCAAATGAAAAAGTAAACACGCTTTTTGGCAATTGCATAGATTTTTGTGTTTTCATTTATCTTCGTGATATTGGTGGTTTGTTTATAAATCTAATGAAACACGATTAAATCGCAAACCTTTTAAATGGTCTGCGTTTTGATAATATTTGGAGGAATAAATTGGCTAAACAAATTATTTTAATAATATTTGATTGCTTAAGACCAGATACTGCGAATAATCCTGCGCTTATGCCATTTTTGAATGATTTGAAAAAAGAGTATATGTCATTTGATGCGCATTCTATTGCGTCTGCAACAAATTTTTCAATGAGTGGCATGTTTACAGGAACGGTTCCATTAGAGATTGAAAACACCTGGCACATAACTGAGAAAAAAGAACCAGTATACCTACCAAAAAAACTGAATAAATTTTATACGCAGTACATAACTTCTAATGTTGTGACCTGCAGAAAATTTGGTTTTGATAAGGGATTTGATTATTTTGAAGATTTTCTTAAAGAGCGCCCGCAGGTAGGGGCGAATAGGCAAAAATTAACGCGCTTTGCTGCCTTTATGGGAAATAAGCTAAGAAAAACTATCTTTTATAACTCTGCAAGGAAAGCTTATTTTTATCTTCAAGAATTCCTAGGCAATAATCCGAACTTAAATCTTGGCCTGAAAATCAGATTCAAATCAGTAAATGATGCATTTTTTAATTCATTGAAAAAAATACCTGCGGGCAAGGATTCTTTTACTGCATTGCATTTCATTGATTCGCATACTCCTTATCTTTC
>JAHWHT010000053.1 GCA_019323135.1 Candidatus Woesearchaeota archaeon | reverse complement strand
GCTTTAGAAATATAAACTTGAGTTGTTGTGGTGACTACAAAAGTGTGTAATCTCAAAAACATTTATATACTAAAAGCAATGAGATTATAGTAAAATGAAATACCAAGCACCAAAAGGAATGGAAGACCTGTATCCTGAAGAAAAAGCTATTCAGCAGAAGATTTTCAAGGTTTTTAAGGATGTGGCGATAAAGTATGGCTATGGTGAAGTAGATGGCCCTGTAATGGAGTCTTTCAAACTTTTAAGTGCTAAATCTGGAGAAGAGATTAAAAATCAGATATTTATGATAGAGAAAAGAGGCTCAGAGAGCCTTGGTTTAAGATTTGATTTAACCGTCCCTATAACAAGACTTTTTGTTACAAAACAGAGAGAGTTAGCAAAACCAGTAAAATGGTTCTCAGTAAACAAAATGTGGCGGTATGAAGCGCCTCAGAAAGGCAGATTAAGAGAATTTAATCAATTAAGTGTTGAATTATTTGGTTCTGCCAGACCAGAAGCAGATGCAGAGCTTTTGAATATGATTATTGACATCATGACA
Organism: Candidatus Woesearchaeota archaeon; assembly: GCA_019323135.1. Classification (GTDB taxonomy): domain Archaea; phylum Nanobdellota; class Nanobdellia; order Woesearchaeales; family ARS49; genus WJJT01. The sequence goes on along the minus strand of JAHWHT010000053.1, from coordinate 6,972 downwards.
GGCCTTGGCTTGACTGATAAAGACTTTTTTATTAAAATCAATAATAGAAAACTGTTAGAAGGCATATTATTGACTATAATCAAGAAAAAGCAATTAGATGATGTTACTCGTGTTATAGATAAGTGGAAGAAATTGACTGATAACGAGTTTGAACAGGAACTGCTTGATTTAGGATTAGATAATTTCAAGGTTGAAAGAATAAGGCATGCAATACAATTTAATGGCAAGCCAAGCAAAGTGTTGAAAGAAATCAAAAAACATTTTGCAGACATACCTGAAGAAACAAAACAAGGCATAATTGAGATGGAAAACATCTGTAAATTAGTGTCTGATAAGTTTGTTGTATTAGATTTATCTGTAGCAAGAGGACTTGCGTATTATACGGGTACTGTTTTTGAGGTATTTGACAGAAAAGAGAAGTTTCGCTCAATGGCAGGAGGCGGCAGATATGATAATATGGTAGAGCTATTCGGGGGGGAGCCGTGCCCTGCAACAGGATTTGCAATTGGCGAAGCTGTAACTGCACTAGTCTTGAAAGAGTGCAATAAATTACCAAAACCAGACTTAGAACCAGATTATTTTATTGCAATAGTTAGTGATGATGTTCGCGAAGCTGCAATGAAGCTGGCTAAAAAACTGCGAAAGAAGTATAAAGTTGATATTGACTTGATGGGCAGGAAATTAAAGAAGCAATTTGATTATGCTAATTCAATCGGAGCTAAAAAAGTAATTATAGTAGGTCCTGATGAAGTCAAAGCAAAAGAATTCACAGTCAAAGACATGAAGACTGGAAAAGAAGAGAAGAAGAAACTTTAACTAACTTTATATACTTCTGCAAATTATACTTTAAAAGAAAAACAGTAAACACAGGTTTAAAAAAAATGACAGAATCAGAACTACTGGAAACAATTAAGGATTGTAACATTATTCTTAAGAGCCGCGAAGACGCTAAAGCTTATTTAGATAAAGGCACTGCAGAAAGTTGCTTGGCCGCAGAATACATAGGAACTGATAAGGAAAAGATTTACCTTGAAAAAGCAGTAGCGAACTTAACCACAGCAATAGAATTAAAACCAGATTCTGCTCTTTTACAAGAAGCATATAGGGAAAGAGGCTCTGCTAGATCTGAACTGGAACTGCATGCAGATGCAGTAGAAGATTTTACAAAAGCAATAGAAATGACATCAGACGTGCATGCTTTAACTGCCCTGTATATTTCGCGCGCCTGCTCATATGGCGAGATAGGTGAAGAAGAACTATCGCAAAAAGATATGGAAAAGTATGACGCATTAGTTCTAGTGACTAGAGGTTAATGAAAACCTTCTAGAGTAAAGAAAAGCTTAAATATACTGTACATTTTCTTGAAAATATGGGAGAACAAATTAATATACGAGTTATTGAACTAACAGAGTTCATTCTAAGTCATGGAGCTCTTGCGATGCAGCCAGAACGAGGAGCATCTTACAGAGCTAATGGGCCTTGCTTTAAGCAGGATTTTCAGAAAGGTGTATTAGGCCAATATGAACCAAATACTTTTGTGGCATATCAAAAAGGAACAATGTGCGGGCAGAGTGCAGATGGCGACACGCTGTTTGATAAAGCAAAAGGATATTATGGCGGTTCAGGCCTTGCAGTATTTCAAATCCCTGAAAATGCAGAAGGTCTTGAAGATGCAATAGAAAATGGACAGGGATGGTTTGATAAAAAACCCCTGATAGTACAACCTGAAACTTCTGAAACTGAATAAGCGATGCATTTATATATGAAATAATTCAAGATAGTTCTATTATCTTATCGGGGTGAATCAATTTGGGAAAAAATCTAAAGTATGCAATAATAGGAATAATAGCTGTAGTAGTTATATTGGCAGCAGTAGGATATTTTACAATTACTGGAAGCACAACTGTAAAAGCTTTCTTGACAATACATCAAGGAGATGTTCAGGTAAACTCTGGAACCGGATGGATAGGAGCAACTGATGGCATGGACTTGAGTGAAAAAGACAGTGTAAAGACATTAGCAAATTCAGAAGCATCTGTAGTCTTGCATGAAAGCATCATAATTAATATGGCTCCAGAGACAGAATTAAGTGTAAGTAATCTTGCAAAATCAAATGCAAAAATAGAGCAGGCAAGCGGTTCAACATGGAACAAATTCACAGATCTAGCAGGAGTAGAGGAATTTAGTGTAGAGACGCCGACAACTGTGGCAACAGTGAGAGGAACAGACTTTGAAGTGAACATGGATTCTATACTTGTTGGAGAGGGAGAAGTTGAAGTAGAGTTTAACGGCGAGAAATTAATAATAAAAGGCGGGAAAAAAGCAGTAATCAGAGATGGCCAGATAGTTATTGAAGATATGACTGAAGAAGATTGGAATAGAATATTGAGTAATAGAGGAATGACTATTAATGTCTTGAAAGTTTTAAGATTAAGAGAAGTTGAAAAACATCCTGTCTTGGCAAAACAACTTCAGAAGCAATATGGTATCTCAGAAGCAGACATAAAAGAGCACCTGGAGAAAGCAGATAGAGGAGAATACAACCTTGATGAATTAGCAGAACAATCTCCAGTAAAGCTTAAATCTGTGGACAAAATAAAAGAATTCACAGAAGAAATCATCAAACAAAATAAACTGATGGAAAATAAATGACTCAAATAAAAATAAAAAACTGCATACTAATTGCAGTAATTTGTTCTTTTATTTTATCTTTGATGTTATTTCTAGGACTTTTTTCTAATATTCAATTGAAATTAAGTGATAATCTTTATGGTGGAAAAACTGCTTTAGACGGCATAGTTATTGTTGCGATAGATGATGATAGTTTACAAGAAATTGGAAGATGGCCATGGGATAGGGATGTGTTTGCAAAAACAGTTGAGAATTTAAATTCCAGCAAAGCAATTGGGATAGATGTTGCTTTTTTTGAGGCTTCTACGCCTGAACAAGATGCTGCATTTGGTGCGGTATTAAGTGAAAAAGTGGTAATTCCAATAGAATTTACTTCATTTGCAAGAGAAAATGATAAAATTGTTGGCAAACGAATGCTTGAACCAGTTAAAGAATTAGATTCTGCACAGACTGGCTATGTTAATATTGTAACTGATAAAGATGGTGTTACTCGCGCAGTAAATATGGATGTGAGTATTGAACATTCTGCTTTTGCACAAGTTTTGTATAAATTATACTGGCGAAAAGATTTTGAGAAGAATCCTTCACGATTTTTAGTTAATTTTGTTGGTGTTCCTGGAAGTTTTAAGTATTATTCTTTTGCAGATGTTTATAGTGGACGCGTGAATTCTTCAGAGTTTAAAGACAAACTAGTTTTGATTGGAGCAACTAGCCCAGATATGCATGATGATTATTTTGTTCCTACTTCTGATGGAAAGGCAATGCCTGGAGTAGAGATACACGCAAACACAATACAGACAATGATTAACAAGGACTATTTAGGTGAGCAGGGTAAATGGTCTACTATTTTACTTATGCTTGCACTGTCTTTCTTACTTGCTTTAGTTATTTATCGATTTAGGATAGCTGGTGCGACAATTGCAGCTCCGATTCTAATTATTGGCTACTTGTTTTTTACGATTTACATGTTTGAGTATGGAATACTCCTGAATCTTGTTTATATTCCTTTAGCAGTCATTGTGACTTACACTGCTGAGACTGTATTTTTCTATTACAGCGAGAAAAAAGAGCGGCAGAAGACAAGAGGAGCTTTTTCAAAATATGTTGCTCCTGCAGTCGTAGATGAGCTAATGAAAGACCCTTCTAAACTTAAATTAGGGGGTGCTCGAAAAGAGATAACTGTGTTTTTCTCTGACATTCGCGGATTTACAACCATATCTGAAAAATTAACACCAGAAAAACTTGTTCATGTTCTTAATGAATATCTTACTGCAATGACAGATATTGTAATGAAGCATTCAGGCGTTGTTGACAAATATATTGGGGATGCAATCATGGCATTCTGGGGAGCTCCATTAGTGCAGCCAAACCATGCAGAGATGGCCTGCAATACTTCTTTAGATATGATGACTAAATTAGGAGAACTGCAGAAAAAATGGGCTAAAGAAAAGTTTCCAGAGATAAATATTGGAATTGGCCTTAATACAGGCCATGCAGTAATAGGAAACATGGGTTCTTATGAAAGATTTGATTACACTGCAATGGGAGACACTATTAATTTAGGTTCACGTCTTGAAGGCTTGACAAAATCTTATAGAGTTTGGATTATTGCAAGCGAGAGCACGAAAAAAGCAGTTAAAGGTAAGTTTGTGTTTAGGAAACTTGATTTAGTTAGAGTAAAAGGAAAGAAAAAACCAATTACAATCTATGAATTAGTGTGTAGAGCTAAAGAAGAACATGATTCTAACAAGATTATATCATATGAAACTGGATTAAAGCTTTATTTAGATAAAAAATGGGATAAGGCGATCAAAGAGTTTGAGAAAGTAAATGATTTTGCATCAAAAGAGTTTATCAAACGATGTAAAGAATTTAAGAAGAATGCTCCTTCAAAAGATTGGGATGGAGTTTGGGTAATGAAGAGTAAATAATTACATAGCTAAAAGAAAAAACATAAATCCTACAAACACTAATACTCCTAAAGCAATTAAAATTGCAATCTTTATGTTTTTTTCTGATTTAGACATTTCAGACCAGGTTCTCTGCTTTTTCCACTTCTTTCTATTGACTAATCCTACTGCAAAGAAAATCAGACCTAATCCCCACATACCTGGATTATTTGTTGACATTCCAATAGCAAAGAAAATTAAACCCATTGTAAATAGAGTTCTGTAGTCAATTTCATGCTTTTTGCCTTGTCTTTTGTATAAAAATATAGCTAAAATAGTGAATATCATTCCTAATATAATTACGCTCATTCCACTCCAAGGCGACCCTTCTATTTTGAAAAAAAGCATGCCTACACCTAAAACTAATGCTAGAATGCCCAGGCCTAATGCAAGGGCGAATTTTGTGCCAATTTTTTTATTCATATACTTGTTTTAATTGTCTTCCTTTTTAAGCTTTTTCCTGAAAGTTTCGATATCTTCTTCTTTGACTTCTGGGAAAATTTTTGCTTTAAACCCACACGCCTGGCAGGTAAGATCCAACGGTGCTCCAAACCGAACTTTTGCAGGGTTATCTAGCTCTTCTTTTACGTCAATTGAGCCGCATTTTGGACAGATTTTTATGAAGTTTTCCATGATGTTGGGTAATATGTTTGGATTATTAAAGGTTATTGTAATTTCATATTTTCCATTCATTTTCATGAATTTTTTGGAGGTCATTTAGTAATGCGCATAATTCATCCAGGTTTAGCTTCTTGAACAAACTTTTATTATACATTGGATGAAGTAGTGATGTTATTTCACTAGTACATACTTTTAGCTTATTTGGCTCTGGATATTCTTTGAAAAATAAACGATTTCTCCAGCCTCTTGAGTCGAAAATATCAATGCGTCTGTTGTCACTGCTTTCTTTATGATATGCTAAGACGAATTTCTTGGGATTAGGTTCTGGTATGTAACACTCTCCGAATTTTGGGGGAAGGGTCCAGTCATTGAAAAGAATTTTTGCTTCTGTAAAGTCTAATTTATTTGCAATCTGCATAAATTGTTCTGAAGGTAAATTTCCAGAATAGATATAATTAATACTGTTTGGTGCAAAAGTAGTTTTATCTGCTGACGGTTGCGGATTATATGACATCACAATTTGTGGTCCCCATTCTTGAAATGAATAACATTCAGAAGAATATTCAGAAGAAATAATTATTTTGTTATGAATCTTTTTATTTGGCATAGGTAAACATACCGACTCAAAATAATCTTTTGAAGAAATATCATCCAATGCTATTGAAAGCTCTTTAAAATCTAAACTTTTGACAAATTTCCTAAAACTTTTTTCATTCCATTCAAGCAATGCCCCGGAATATTTTTTAATCATGTCAGGATTAGAAGTATTGTGAAAATATATTTTACCGCTGAAAAATGTTCCTTCATACTTTCCAGGATTAACATTTTTTCTTCTGTAAAATTCTATTTTTTCTTCTAGTTTTAAACTTGCTTTAATCAGAAATAATTCTAGATCATATGCTGTGGGCGGCAGATGCTCGAAATCTTCTTTGCGGCAAGCCATATCTTGAATAAGTGTTGTGATTGTATCAAAATCAAGTTTTTTCACTATGCTTCGCATTTCAACAGGACCTAAATCTGTGTGCAGATATATCAACTTTTTTTGTTCTTGGTATTCTCCTTCATATCCTGCGTATTCTTTCATGAAAATTGCATTGTTCATGGCATAGAATTCAACAGACGGCTCAATATCACCACAAGCACCAGGACCGGTTCTTGCAGCACTTCCCAGATAATTTAATCCATTTCCCATATTTTACCTCCATTGATTTGAGAAACCTTGTTTTTAATTTAAACCGTTGTTGATGAACAATCTACAACTAATGTTTAAGAAAAACAACCTGACTTTTATCTCTGGTGATAAAATGAAAATAGGAATATATGGAAGTGCTGCAGGGGATATTTCCTCAGATATTTCAGGCAAAGCAAGAGAATTAGGAAAACAAATAGCTCAAAGAGGGCATGTGATAATAACTGGAGGGTGCTTGGGTCTGCCTAATGAAACAGTTCTTGGTGCGCATGAAATGAATGGAGAGTGTATTGCGTATTCTCCTGCAACAACACTAGAGGAACACGTTGAGAAATACAAAATGCCTACCAAAGGATTCACAGACTTTGTTTTTGTTCCTGCAGACTATAAACATGCTGAAAACAAAAGAGTTTGCTTAAAATACAGAAATGTAAGTTCTGTGGCAGATGCAGATGCAGCGATAATAATTGGCGGAAGAATAGGAACAATGAATGAATTTACAATAGCATATGACTTGGGGAAAAAGATAGGGGTTTTGACAAGAACTGGCGGAATCACAAGAGAAGCAATACCTGTCTTGTT
>JAHWHT010000052.1 GCA_019323135.1 Candidatus Woesearchaeota archaeon | reverse complement strand
TGCTCTCTAAGCATTTATTAAAATAGAGGCATAGTTAATATTATTGCAATTTATTTTTTATTTGATTTAACGAATTTATTTGATGCGATGTGTAAAATGAGGTTGGATTTAATTCATTTTTTAATATTCTTTGTCTTTCTTTTAAAGTTGTATGTGGCGGGCAAAATCCAAATTTTTGCCATATTTTGATTTTTGTCAAGTGTTTCATATTGCGAAAGCCAATTTCCTGAACCCATTTTTTGGTGTCTTTTTTGGTGTCTAATACTACTGCATGCATGAATCTTTCATTTTTTCTTTGTTTTCGAGGCGCATAGAGTCTGGGAGAGTAACCTAAGTCTGATAACATTTTATGCACTTGTTTAATAAGCTTCTCGGATATAGTTGCTAATTTAATTTTTGGTTTATAATGGAAAATAGTGTAGAGCGATTCTTTTTTTGTTTTAAAATTACTTTTGCAAAAATAAATACTGCCGTCTGTGTCGAATAATCCTCGAAGAAATTGTTTTTTTTGTTGGTTTGTTTTTAGAATCAAAGGCATTTGAATGTTAATTTTCTTTCCGCTAGTGAGATTAAATTTTTTTTGTAAATGTGATACAAAATTTTCATCAAATAAGTATATGCCGCATACGCCGACTGAAGAATATTTCTTTAATGTTGTTTGTTTTTTTAAATATTGTTTAAATAATTTATTGAATGTTGGGATAATTACTTTTTTATAAAATGGGTATTCTTCAGTAATATCGCCTGCAAGAACATATTCCGAATATTTTTCATTGATGCTGATACATCCATCACCTAGATGCCAACCTAGAAATTCTGCTAAATTCGGCTGATTTTTTGAGAATTCGTTCATGTTTTTGCCTCTTTTTTATCTAGTTATACTTAGAAATCGTTTATATACTTTGCGCGCACCTGTCCAGTGGCTGAAAATAAAAAAAGTGCGGGGGATGGGATTTGAACCCATGGACGGACTAACCGACAGGATTCCCAATCACAGAGATGGGTGTTGGTCTACCATCTTCTGGTCTTAAGTTTCGCAGAGCTGTTGCTCTCCTGCGCATTTGACCAGACTTTGCTCTAGGGATTTGCCAAGCCTTGACTCAGCAATTACCCCCGCAAATTTGGGTTGTCTAGTCTTTTAGAAACTGAGTTCACTTGCTTTAAAAAGGTTTCTATCTGTTCTTATCAGTAATATTTATATATCAATTCCTTCTTAAAGTATTAAAAAGAGGTATTAAATGGTATTTTTAGAGACTTTTTGGCAGCGTTTAATAGAAATCGTTCTTGCTCCTGCTTTAAATCCCAGCATGTTCTGGATTATCATGCCTTTGTTCTTTACATTATTATTGATGACTTTTTATTTCGGTGCACACAAGAGAGAAGAATTAGGTTATAGCAGTGCTGTTGCAAACAGTGTTGTTCTTTTATTTGTGGGTGTTGATTTGTTTAAGCACGTCTTTAATCTGACAAATCCTGGACATCTCATGAATTTTCAGTTTCATCCTATCAGTACTGTCATTTGTTTTGCAGTAATACTTGAGGCATTTACATTGATGTTTGCTAGTTTTTTCAAGTCCCTTCCAAAACAAATCACTTTTTTCTTTTGTGCTCCTGTTTCTGTAAATTTACAGGCATATCTTGCAATAGCAATAGTTTATACAAATATAACTCTGGATTGGTACACTTTGCTGGCAGCTTTGTTGTTATTCGTAGTAGTGTACATATTGCTTAAGGCTCTGCAGTTCAGTCAGAGACAGTTGGCAGGAGCCATTCATGAGAAAAAGCTTGCAGAATTAGATGAAGAGAAAAAAGAAGCCACAAGACAAGCAAAAGCTGCAGAGCTGGAAAAAAAGCAATATCTTGCTAAAGATAAAGCTGAAAAAGCGCTTGACACACAGCATACTGGAAAAAAGAAGAAAAAGAAATAATTCTTAGTATCCGAAACTGCACTGGAAATCAAATTCAGGCACGTTAACTCTTCCTCTGCGGATGTATATCCCTGTATCCTTTAGCATACCTTCTGTTTCAATTATCATGTCCATTGATTTTAACCAGCTGCTTATTCCTACCACTATTTTGGATACTTCATAGCGTAGTCTGCAGTTTTCTTTGCCATTAAATCCTTTAACCAATGTAAGCTTGCCCATTGATTTGTCTTCTTCTTCAAATAGCATGGTCAAGAATCTATGGTCGATTCCTCCTGCATTAAAGATCTCTATTCTGTTTGTATTTATCTGGTCAAGTTTATTGATATATTTTTGTATTATGTGTGCGCAAGGATCTTGTTCTGGGAAAAAAACCATTGTTGTCCCAAAAAAACTTCTCATATAATCTATTGGTTCTAGTTTATAGCTGTTAGCTGGTGCTCGTTCTGGTCGAAGAGGCATATTAGATGTAGTGTGTTCTTCAATCGGAGGTCTGTTATCATATGTAGGAGATTCTAGATAATAGGGATAATCATAAGAGACTCCCATTGTGGTTCTGCCTGTTGGCGTCTGTGTTCCAGAAAAAATAGTGCCAATAACTGCAACAAGAATTATTCCTGCTAAGATGGAATAGTGTAATTTTTTTGTATTATCCATTTTATAACTCTGCTTCACAATCAGCACAGACCTGCACACCGTCTACTGGAGATAATTCTTCTGCATATTCTCCGCATATCTCACACGCGCCTTCTTTATCTGGCAGATTAAATGCGGGTTTTTTCTTTGCTTCTCTGATTTCAAATTTTTCGATTAATAAATCAAATAAGTCTGGCTCTATCTTCAATATATCTTTCATTGTTATGAGCCCTAGAAACTCGTCTTGATTCATGACTGGAAGATGTCTTATGTTATAATTGCGCATAACTCTTATTGCCTCAAAAATATCTTTATCTGGAGTGATTGTGATAAGGTCTGTCTCCATTACATCTCTGACTTTTTTCTTTCCTGCAGTGCCTTTTGCAACTGCTTTTCTCACAATGTCTTGTTCAGAAAGAACTCCTACAATTTTTCCTTTACTCTCAACCAGAACAGAGCCAATGTGTTTTTTTGCCATTAAATCTGCGCATTTTTTTAGTGAAGCATCTGACTTTATCTTGATAGGGTTTTGCGTCATTGCATCGCCAACTTTATATCCTGTTTTCATTAAATCACCCTATATATTACAGGCACAACCTGGCTTATAAAACTTTATTTCAATTTAAGGGTGGTGAAAACAGCATACCCAAAAGTATTTAAATAGGTGCCATGCTTTCAAGTATTTCGTGAGGTAAAGACAAATGATTAACAGTGATTTATCAGATAGAGTTAGAGTTTATTTGGCAGGAGTGGACAATAATGAAAAAGCATTGAACGCAGCATGTGCTGTGGTCGATGGACTAAGAAATACATATCTTCAGAATGAATCTGTAGAAAAAAAGGTCTATGCTCAAAAAACAACATTTGCCGTGCTTAATGAATTAGGCATAAAAGGATATGATGTGCTTCCTCATTATGAATTAGTTTGCACAATAATTCAAGATCATATACAAAAACGTGGTGAAATACAGTGGTAAACATAGAAACTAATACAAACCCTGCAATAGAAGAACAATCGCAGACAATAGACCAAGTGATTGGCGAAGTAAAGTCAGAAATGGAAGCAAAAGCAATTGCTCAGACAACAGTAAGTATGTTCTGGAATAAATATATGCCTGAAGAGCCTGCAAAAGTCAAGCTATTAGTACATAATGTCATGCAAGTCATGAAAGGTCTGCAGAAAGCAGGATATAACATGAAGCAGTATTGTGATAGGATGGTGAATATTGCAATTAGCATACAAAATAAGTATGATGGAGAAAACGAGTTTGCAGTGCAGGAGTCAACAATGCGTGTTATTGATGGTGCAGTGTATAAATCTGGAACAAGATATTTTAAAAAAGAAGAATAAAAAAAATTAATTTTGAACAAGGACTTCTACATCCTTTCCAAATATTTTTCTTAGGCTGTCAAAGACTGGTTCTTTGATAAATGCTCTTTGCGGTATCTTTGCTTCTGCAAGAGCTTTCTCAAATTCTTCAATATTAGACTTCTGCAGTGGGCCTAGAGAACCATCTGAATTGATTTTAGCTTTCTCCATCACGCGTTCTTCTGCGTCAAGATTCTTAATAAGGAAAGCAGTATTTCCCAGCAAAGTGACTTCGCCGTATTTCTCGCCATGTTTTATCTTTATCTTTGCTTTCTGAAGTTCTCTTCCACGTTTTCTCTGCATGTACTCGACCAAGTATTTAATCAAATCTCTTGCGTTTTTCTTCAAGTCTTCAATCTCATTCTTGGTTAGCTTGCCAGAGTCAAAGCTTTTCTTTGCTTTGATGACTTCGCGAAGCATTCTGCAGTATTTTGCAGGTATTTTCGCAGTGTCAACGCATGCAGTCTCAAACAGTTTAACAATGTCTGCTTCTGAAATCTTTTTCTCGCCTTCCATTGTCAATATGTCTCTCACAATAGTTACGATTGTTTCGTATGTGTGAAGAACTGCCTCTTCCTGTTTGATTTTCTCTATCTGTGTGAAAAGCTTCTTCAATCTCTTAAGATATTTGTCGCATGATGTCACTAAATCATCTATCTCTTTTCCAGATATGATTTTCTTGACACCGTGTTCAGCATCTTTTCTTACCTGAAGAACTTTCTCTAAAACTTTGATGTCTTTTTCGTCAAGCAGTTTTTCTTTCTTTACAAATACATCTCTCATTAATTCTGCAGTTTCTTTTGGTGCAGGAGGAGGTATTCCGTAAAGCATTAATGCTGCCTGGCTAGGTGTAAAAGTACTCCAGAAGAAATCTTCTGTTCCAATGTTTTTTAATTTCTCCTTGACTCTTCCAAGCATCTGCTCTCCTGAGCTCATGTACATGTCAATTGCTTCTGGACTTGGCTTTATTTTGCCCATCTTCAGCAATTGTTTCCATGGCATGAAGATTCCTCTGTCATAGAATGGAACTCCATCACGAAGGAATGTAAAGATAACTGGATTTGCTTCTCTCATGCTGTCCCAGAAGTCTGTCAAGATGTAAACTTGTATGTTTATCTTGTTCTTGATTCCTGTCAGCTCTCCTGCTTCCATGCCCATTCCAACGATGATTGCTCGCAGTTTGTCTTTCAACTCTGCTCTTGTCATTTTCTTGACATCTGTATCGTCAATTATTAGGAATACGTCTATGTCTGATTCTGGTGTTGCTCTGCCCTGCACTAAACTTCCTGCAAGAACATATGCAACAATGTATTTCTCAAATTTTTTCATGACCATGTTTTTGTGCACTTCAGATATCTTGATTGCAGCAAGCATTCCAGTGTCATGGATTGGTGCAGCCATTGCAAGTAACTGAACAAGGTCATTTTTTCCGTCATAGCAGTTCTGCCACACTTCTGACAATAATACTGTTTCAGGAATTATGTTTTTGTCTGTCTCTTTTGCAGTGTTTTCAATTATCGCGCTAAGTTTGTCTTTTAGTTCTGCTTTTGACATCTTGTGCGGTTCTGTATCGTCTACAAGAACAATGATGTTTAGTTTGTCTTTATCTTCTTTTTTCAGTTCTTCTCCAGGTTTTGGTTTTGGTGGAGGAAGTAATGCTATTCCTGTAATATATTTTTCAAATTTGCCCACTATTGATTTTTTGAATTTGTCTAGGTTTTGTTTTACTGCCATTAATCTTTTCTTTACCTCTGGCGGTAGTTTGTCATCTAGTTCTTTTGGTATTGCGTCTTTTTTCTCTGCTTTCTTAGCAGCCTTCTTTTTAGTTGTTTTTTTCTTTGCCATGATTAGGACCTCCTATATAATTCGTTTATTATCATTATTGGATTATAATTTGCAGTACTCCTTTTGTATTTCATAAATATACCACCTCAAGTTTTTTTGTTATTGTTATTGCGCCGTCTGCAAGTTCTCTGAATAACTGCCATGCTCCTTTTCCTTTGTTAATTAATTCAAGCAGGTATTCATATGCTACGTCGTGCAGTCCGTTTCTTGCAGGGTTTGGCATTATTGATCCTGCCAGGCCTGCGATATTATGTTCTTTGATTGTTTCCATCCATGCTACAGAGAATGCAAATGCTTTTGCTTCTTCATCTCGGTCATCAGATAGTGTTCTGCTCATCACGTGTCCTATTTCGTGTCCTAGTGTAAGCATCAAGTGATCTAGATGATTTTTTCTCACAAACACTTCATTGATTCCTCTGCCCTGTCTGTTCAATGCAAATCCTTGTATTCCTGGTCCGAATTTTCCTCCAGGTCCGTGTGCTATCTCAAATTCTTTGTCATTCAGCACGTGGATTTTCAAATGATCTTCTGGGAATGATTCTCCAACTAATTTCTCAAATGCTTCTCTAATGTAAGGCATTATATCTGCAGAATTTTCTATCATTGGTGTCTGAGGCCTTTTTGGTGCCAAAAACATGCTTGAAGAATTATACTGCTTGTTGTTTAGATACATCTGCGCTTTATCTTTTCCAGAAATATAGTTTTGCATCATCTTTGCAGGCTTGGAATCCTCTACAACGATTTCAAGCGGACTTGCATGATGATACACTGGCGTGTTTTGTTTTGCCATGTAAGAGTCTTCACCAGCTCCAGAAGAATACATGCTCTGCGGTGAACTGCCGCCATAACATGAACTCATTCCTGTTTTGTATCCACAGGAATTGTTTCTTCCATATCCGCCTGAGCCAGAGGTTTTATACATCTTACTTTAGTGCTGCTTCCAAAGGTTTTTTCTTTGTTGCTTTTTGAGCTTCTGCTTCTAGGTCAATGCCCATATCTTTCAAAGCTTTGATATGCATCTGCATTAATTGTTCTACTATTCCTAGCATTCTCATGAATTCCTGTCTCTCTTTTGCAAGAGTTGTTAATGCTCCTTTGTGAAATCCGATTTGTTCTCCTTCACTTGCTTCTGATTTTGCTTTTTTTGCCATTTTTATTGTCCTCCTTATGCTGCTTTTGAATTATTTGTTGCACTTGCCTTATATGGCTGTGCAGGTATTGGGTTGTATGTTGGTAGGGGTGAACATTTCTTTTTTGCATCGATTATATCTTGATACTGATTTTTTGTTGCATTCATGTACATTTGTGAGATTGCCATTGCATTGTCTTTTGCGTCTCCCTTCAATTCTTCTGCAAGTTTTGCATATCCTACTGATAGTCCTGCGTACATTCCACCTCTTTGGTTCTCTGGAAGTTGTTCTGCAAGCATGCCGTATAATGCTAAACTTACTTCTTTAGGCAAATCTTCGTCTTTTGCAATTTGCTGGTATGCATCAAGCATTTTTTCCAAATAATTTTTTTGTTCCATACTTTCACCTACCTATGACTTTTATGTCACATACCCTATATTAGGCATTTTGAGTATATAAAGATAGTGGGACAAAAATGTCATACTTGATTAGTACTCTCTAGAAGAAAAGTTTATATACTATATTTCACATTTGCCCTATTGGTGATGTACCTATGGCTAAGAAAAAGGCTAAGAAAAAAATTGGAAATTCCAAAAAATTTCCAAATTCACAGAACAAAAATTCTGCGAAAGC
>JAHWHT010000051.1 GCA_019323135.1 Candidatus Woesearchaeota archaeon | reverse complement strand
CTTTTCTTTTTTCTCTAACTCTTCAGGAATCTCAATAATTGCCACACTACCAACTACATCGAAACTAGACCGCATTGCTGACAGCTCTTTTTTTGTCAGCTTTTTCTTTAGAGCTTCTTTTAAAGATGTCATTTTAAATCGCTATAATAAAAACACCCACAATCATAATACAGCATGCCAGTGCTTTGTGAAAAATCCTCTTTTCTTTTAAAAATTTGCCGCTTAATATAACTGCAAATAATGTTGAGAGACGTTTAACAGGGCAACTAAGCTAATAAATGTCATGGAAATGGCAAAAAAATATGCTAAATTAGAGAGATTAGCAAAAAACGCATTACCTAAAATCCATTTGCCTGAACTTTTGTAAGCATAGACTACGTCTTTAAATCCGCCGTAAAAAACTAAAGTAATCATAAGAAAACAAAATGTTTGAAAACAATAATGGTAAAAAATTAAAGTAAAAGGAGAAACAATGCCAATGATAAATTTCTCACCGATGCCAATAACTGCTGACAGAAAAAAACCAAAAAACAAGAACCCCATATTGGGTGTCTTAAATATCTTGACAAAAGGTGAAAACCAGTGACCTGCCTTGTGTTCTGCTTCAAGAAAATAAGTTCCAAATATCAAAAAGCCAATCCCTACTATGTGTTTGGAGGAGATTTGCTCTCCAAGCAGGAAAAATGCAAGAATAACCACAAATAAAGGCATGAGATTAGTCAATGGAACCACTGCAGACAAATCTGAATGCCTATAGGACCTTGCAATAAACGTCAGAGCAACTGCTGTTGTCAAAGAGATAAGAAAAATGAACGCAGCAATAACCAATGGAATCTTAAAAACTATAAACGGAGCAAAAATCAAGACAAGAAGCAACTCAGTAATCTTAAATGCAGTAAGATACTCTGCAGTGTGCTCATTTACCAAGGCTTTTTTCTTGAAAAGCAGAGCTATTGCACCAAGTACTGTAGATGCCAGTATAAACCAAATCCAGGTTTGCATTATTAAAAATCACCTAACTTTTTTTGCTGCTTTTTTTCATGCCCTTTTAACAGAGGGTGCATGGTTTTTTCAACTCTTTCTATGTTAAAATCATGTTTATCCACTAGTAATTTAATTACTTTTTGTTTATCTGGAGTGTTAAACTGAATATCGTACTTATCTGTAACCTTCATCTTTTTTATCAAGTAAAATACATCTGTCCAAGGCATATCATAATGCTCACTCCACTTAACCTGAGAAAATAATTCATCATAATCATCATTAGCCCTGACAAGCTTTAGAGCAGTCTTAGGTCCGATGCCCTTGATGCCTGCAGGATTGTAATCAGTTCCCACTAGCATAGCTAAAACAATCAACTTGTCCTGATCAATGCCTAACTGATTAAGATTTTTTGCAAGATCAATAAACTCTGGCTTGATGGTTTGATAAGCCATGGTGCCAATCTTTTTTCTTCTGCCTGCAATAGAGAGATTCCTTATAAGACGGTCTGTACCATGAATCAAAGAATCAAAATCCTGACTAACAACTGCCCAAGCCTTATTCTGATGAACAATGTGTGCTGCTTGTGCTTCACCTTCAGAAGGAGCCTGCACAACCGGCAATCCAAGAGCAGTGACTAACTCTTTAGCCTGATCAACCATATCTTTGGTAAGAACAGCAAACCTGCCGCCATATTTACGCATTGCATCAACATCTTCTTTAGAGAGAGCTTTACGATACTTTTTTTTAGCATCAAGCTTTGCTTTTTTTCTTCTTTCAATCTCGCCAGCCTTAAGCGCAGGCTTTTCACCATCAAATACAAAAACAGGTTTAATACCC
The DNA here is from genome assembly GCA_019323135.1 of Candidatus Woesearchaeota archaeon. Lineage (GTDB taxonomy): Archaea > Nanobdellota > Nanobdellia > Woesearchaeales > ARS49 > WJJT01. The sequence goes on along the minus strand of JAHWHT010000051.1, from coordinate 5,864 downwards.
TTTGCCATGAACTTAGCAGTCCTATTGAAAAGACCAATCAAATGAGAAGTTACATTACCATTACTGTCTGTCAAAGGCTTGCCATCTGGAGAGCGAATAGTGGTTAGAAACTGATAAAGCATGTTAAAGCTATCAACTGCAACAATCCGGTTGTTTAGCTCATCAAAACCAATAGTTTCATTCACTAATAGATCTTTAAGATTTACGCCCATTATAAATTTCTAACAGCAACGCCTTTAAAATCTTTACTAATTTTTTCAGCACCTTTAGTGAGATTTCCAGTAGTCAAGAACAAAACAGGCAATTTAAGCAATTGCCCCTGAACAAATGCATTGCTCAAATCTGCTTCACCAACTCTTTTTTTGTCTTTAGCATGACAATAATATGTCAAAAGCCCAACAGGAGAATTAATTGTGATAATAAATTCAAATTCAGTTTTTCTTTTCTGATCCATTTGCTCAATAATTGTTATTTCGTTTTTATTAAAATATTTGGTTAAGTTATCCAAGAATGCGCTAGAGCCTTTAATTGGTTTTGAGGCAGGAACAATCATCTCTTTTATCTTGTCTACGATTCTTTTCTGGGTATCTTCTTTTTTCTTTACTGCTTTTTTAGCTTTTTTAGGTTTTGGTTTAGGAGTGCTTGCAGGAACAGGTTTTGGCTTTGGTTCTGGGGTTGGTGGTGGAACTGGTTCGGGTTTAGGTTCTGGGGTTGGTTCAGGTTCTGGAGCAGGAGGAGTTGGTTGAGGCTGTGGTTCGGGTTGTGGTTGTGGTTCTGGTTGTGGTTCTGGTTGTGGTTCTGGAGCAGTTTGAACTGGCTGCTGTTGAGTCAGACTTGAGAGCATCTGACGAATAACTGGCTCTGCATCTGCATCAGAGAGCATATACCATTTCCAAAAGATTTCTTTGTTGTTTGCAAAAGAAACCTCTAAAGGTCTTGCAAAATCTTTTAAATTTTTTACACAGACTCTAGAGAGCGGATCAAGAGCATTTTCTCTCAGAACTTTCTTTTCTTTAAGCAGGACATAAGTTTTTTTATCTTTTTCATTTAAATAAGAAGAATAATTCATCAATTGCTCTGGCTGAGCAGGATCATAGTATAATGGAGAACTGCCTACTTTTAAACTTGAAATTTTTAAGAGACCTTTTTGAACCATCTCTGAAAGCATTGCCGAGGCAATATAAGACTCTTTGCGCAGTGCTTTAGCAACTTCTGTAGGATTAACTGGTTTATACTTTGCCATGGAAAGAATTTTGTCATGGTATTCCATAACGATAAAAAAGCTAGTGACGTATATATAGATTATTGTTCTCTAGAATTAAGGTCTAAGCCAGCGCACTTCCCAATAACTAACATCGCCTTCATCGTCGACAACACCAATCATCAACTTCTTTTTAGTGCTGTGAGCAACACGATTCTTTGCAGCAAATTCATGCCAGGTAAGTGCCTTAGCCTCATGCACGGGAAATACGACCCATTTAGCGTGATCTTCTCCTGGCTTTACACCGCGGTCATAAACCCTGAAATCTGCGCCAAACTTAAGAGCGGTTTTGGTTATATACCCTCTGTTTCTTAAGTCTTTAAAAACTGCATATTTAGTTGGGAAATTAGGATCTATTTTTTTTGCTTTTTTTATGAATTTATCATAATCAATATTCTTATTTCTGCCGTCAAGAACCTCTAAACGCTTTTTTTCTATCAAATAAAGCGCTTCAAGCAAAGAAAGCTTAAGTCTGCCGCTATCTAAAAGAGAGCCAAATCTACTGACGTTAAAGAACTCTCTTGCTTCGTTAGAGTTCTCAGTAATTACTTGTTCCTTAGCAAATTCTGCCTTGACCAGCTGCTTCACCATAATACCATTTTAAAAAGTGCACATTTAAAAAGGTTGTTATATTTATTTAGTATAAGTGATTAAAAATGCAACTAACTATACTGGGAACATCTGCAACTGTTCCGACAAAAAATAGAAACCACGGAGGATACCTTTTGACTTATAAAGCCGAAGGCCTATTGTTTGATTGTGGAGAGGGAATACAGAGACAGATGAAGTTAGCAAATATTAGTTTTTCAAAAATAACCAGAATATTCTTATCACACTGGCACGGAGATCATATGCTGGGATTGCCTGGATTATTGCAGAGCATGGCAATGCACGAGTATACAAATGAATTAAAAATATACGGGCCTCCTGGATCAAAACTTAAATTCAAGAAATTATTAGATGCATTTGAATCTTCTTATCCGATAAAAGCAACAATGCATGAAGCAAAAGAAGGGAAATTTTTAGATACAAAAGATTTCTATGTAGAAGCATATTCTCTTTCACACAGAACAAAATGTTATGGATATAGATTTGTTGAAAAAGACAGAAGAAAAATAAAGCCTAGTGCATTAAAGAAGTTAGGAATACCTGAAGGGCCTAGTGTAGGGAGACTGCAAGAGGGCAAGACAATAACGCACAAAGGCAAAAAAATAAAGCCAGACCAGGTTTCAACAATTGTCAAGGGACGAGTGTTTGGGTTTATAGCAGATACAAGAATGTGCAAGAAATGCTATAAAATAGCAAAAGATGCAAATATATTGCTTTGTGAATCCACATATACTTCTGAGCATGCTGAAAAAGCAGAAGAGTATTTTCATATGACTGCTGTAGAAGCTGCACAAATTGCATCACAAAACAATGTTAAGAAACTTATTTTAACACACTTTAGTGCACGATATAAAGACGAATCTGTGCTAGAGCAAGATGCGAGAACTGTTTTTGACAACACCGTAGCTGCAAGAGATTTTATGAAAATTACTTTTTGATAGCTAACTTGATATCTCCTGCTTTGATAGTCTTTCTTCCGGCATGAGCTGCGAAACGAATTGCGTCAGAAGAAATCTTTTCAACATATTCCTCGAGAATATCTCTTAAAGCAACTTTTGCTTTCTCACTAACTCTTGTGGCTCCAGATTGCTTAAGAATTTTTTCCATAGCAACCAAGGGTATTGAACGCTTGACCATATTGCCTAGGAAACAGGTTTTTCTTTTAAACTTTTCTATAATAGCAAAAAATATAAAATCCAGAATAAATCAGGCCTACATGAGCAGAAAAAGCAAAGGAATCAATGCTGAAAGAGAAATAATACATGCATTCTGGAAAATACCTGGGTGGACTGCGTGCAGAGTTGCAGGAAGCGGTTCTATGAGATATCCTTCGCCAGATATAATTGCAGGAAATATGTCTCGCAAATTAGCAATAGAGTGCAAATCAACAAAGAGCAAATATCAATATTTTGAAAAAGCAGAGATAGAACAGCTTTTGCAGTATGCTGAACTATTTGCTGCAGAGGCCTGGATTGCGATACGATTTGATAGGGATAAATTTTATTTCATGCGACCCAAAGACCTAAAGGAGACGGGTAAGAAGTATGTGGCAGATTTAGTATTATTAAAAGATAAAGGGTTTCTATTTGAACATATTATATGATTTCTAGCATAAATAGAAGTTTTAAGTTAAATCGTTTACCAGGAAGTTTTAAATACTGCAAAACCCCTAATTTATGTTGCTTCAAGTAGGAGTTTTGCGTGAGATGAAGATACAAAGAAAATTAATTGAAGAAGTAGCCAGCAGAGTCGCAGGAGAAGATGTAATTCCAGTAGTACGTGCTTTGATGAACAGGCGGGATGTTTCTGAATTTGCTTTGGCAGAAGAGACTAATTTGGAAATCAATTTAGTGAGGAATATGCTGTATAGGTTGTATAATGCAAACCTAGTAACTTCTATAAAACGAAAAGACAAGAAAAAAGGATGGTACATCTATTACTGGACACTTAATCACCCTAGATTCCAATACCTTTCAAAAGATATTATGAAAAACAGATTGATACAATTAAAAGAAAGATTAGCAAGAGAAAAAAGCTCTCATTTCTATTTATGCGGAAGAAGTTGTATCAGGCTTAACTTTGAGCAGGCAACAGACTTTGAATTCAAGTGCCCAGAGTGCGGAGATCTGCTATACCAAGATGACAATGCTAAAAAAATAAAAGAGATTGAAAAAGAGATAAAACATATTCGAAAAGAGATAAAACAGAAGCTGCCACCAATACCTAAATTGCCTGAATCTACGCTGAAAGACGAGGACGACGAACAGGTCATGAAAAAAGTAGTGAAGAAAAAAGCTGCAAAGTCTAAGAAAGTAAAAAAGGCAGCGAAGAAAGAAAAGAAAGCAGCAAAAAAGACTAAAAATAAAACATCAAAATCCAAAAAAGTTTCAAAAGCGAAAAAAAAGGGTAAATCACCGAGCAAAGTTAAGAAAACTGCGAAGAAAAAAGCTGCAAAGTCTAAAAAAAGTGTGAAAAAAAGTAATAAAAAAGTTAAAAAGAAAAAGAAATAATTATTTTTTCTTCTTAGAAGATTTTTTGACGGCTCTTCTTTTGATTATTCTTTCGATCTTTAATTCTTCTTTCAAAATTTTATGAACTACGCGGTCAATGTGTGTTTCAATACGAGCCATTCTTCGCTCCATTAAAACTAGAACCCTTAAACTGTAAACAATAGCAGCCAGAGTACCGATAACAACCGCAAGAGTAATTCTTAAAACAGCATCCTCCATCATGAACAACACCTCTTTAATGTTTATAAAGGAAAAAAGAGAAAGGTAATATAAAAATGTTTGTTTTATTTTTTGTTCCAGAGCATGTTAAAGATGTTATCAAATGCTTTAGCAAAGAAATCTGTATTTACCCAGACACCAAAGTCATACTTAGGGTGGGTTGTGGTATCATCAAGACCCATTAAAACAACAGACTTGCCGTCTATAATACAAAATCTTGCTTTAACAGAATCCACTTTTTTAACTTGTCCATAAACAGAAAGTGCTTTTTGAGCATCCTTATTATTTTTTGTAAAAGGAGATGCTATTCTTATTTTTACACCTTTACTTTTAGCTTTGTTCAAAGCGTTTTTAAGAGAATTGCTTTTTCGAACCAATCCTGTGTCTGTAGTTAGAATGGAGACAGATTTTTCAGCATTTCTTATTGATGCATTAAGATGAGAATATAGATTTGTGCTGCCTTTAACAGCTCCAGTTAAATCAATAGGGTCAACATGAGCGATTCCTTTTTTATGCAAGTTAGTAAGTTCAGATAAAACTTCAGATTTTTTAAGATCCTCAAGAACATTAGATTGTTTTTCAGCATCAGTTAAAATAGATTTTTTTACCCTTTCAATAACTTCAACAGGTGAAACAGCAATATATTTGATAGGTTTGCCCAACTTCATAACGACAAATCCTTTTTTTTCTAAACTCTCTAGAACATCATAACTTCTTGATCTAGGAACATTAGCAATATCAGATAATTCTCCAGCTGTTGCAACTCCTCTAGAAAGAAGTGCGGTCCAGAGCTTTGCTTCATAGCTGTTTAAACCGAAATCTTTGAGCCTGTTTAAAAAGTCTTTTTGAACAATCATATATAACACCCTCCAAATTGATAATAATGGTTAATTAAGAGTATTTAGATATCGCTAGTTTATAAAGCTTTCCCTCTTTTGTTATTCAGTAGTAGCAACATATTGGTATTTGCCCTGAGACCTTGATTTCGCATGGAACTAGTATTATGGTCTTGTTGAATGTGTTGCGATGTTTGTTTGATTTGATTTTGTAGCATAATATTTTTTATGCAATATATATATTACAATATTTATTTTAGAGTATTGTTTTTTTCTCTTTTTTTGTTTTTTCTTGTGATAATGTATTATTATGTATTATTAGGTAATTGTATTATTATATTATTATATTATTTTTTATATAGAAAAATAAATATATAATAAATAAATAAAAAAACAAAAAACAACAAAACACAATAGGATATTTCCATA
>JAHWHT010000050.1 GCA_019323135.1 Candidatus Woesearchaeota archaeon | reverse complement strand
GAATATTAATCGGCAAAGGTTTTTTTGAAAAGTAATTTCAATCTAAACCTTTTTAAACCACAATCACCTAATACTCAAAATGGAACAAAAACCACATGGCGGAAAATTGATTGCTGTTTTAGCTATCTTAGTTATTGCAATGTTTTTGTTCAGCTTATGGGCTTTTCCTATGTACAACGTTTGGAGAAAAGAACTTAGAGGTAAAGCAGACCTAAAAGAAGCTGAATGGAGCAGACAGATAGCTATTGAAGAAGCAAAAGCAAGAAAAGAAAGCGCTACTCTTGATGCAGAAGCAGAGGTAGAACGAGCTAAAGGTGTTGCAGAGGCAAATACAATCATTGGCGATTCCTTAAAAGACAACGAAGCTTACTTAAGATATCTCTGGATTCATGGATTGCAGGATGGAAGCAGTGAGGTCATTTACGTACCAACTGAAGCAAATCTCCCGATTCTTGAAGCAACAAGAGCTGTACAAAGCTAAGTTTTTTATATTTTCTTTTATTTTATATTCTATATGGGCATTGAAACTAAGTTTAAAACTGAAGGACAAAAAAAACAAAGTGAATTCTGCAAAAGTGAATGGAAAGAAGGCGGGCCTTTAAGAAATGCACATGCTGCTGCTGCAAGAGAAGTTGCAGAGCTATTCAAAAACAAGTTCTCTATTGGCGAAATAAGAGCAAAATTAGGATACACTAAAAACGGCAGGGTTGCACAGTATTTGCGCAAAGCTGGTTTTAAGATACCTTATGCAAATCAACTTAGCAGAACAGATGCATTTCCTACAAGAAAATCAATAGATCCTTTCTATGAAAACCTAACTATTCAGGATTTAGAAGCATAACCTAGTACAACTATTCCTGCAATCAAGAATCCTGTAAAAACTCCTACTAATATCAAATTTTTCTCTACAGCATATATTGGTATACCGCCAAGACCAATCAGAGCTAATGCTGCCCCAAATATTGTAACGATTGTTTTGCTCATTCGTATTCCTCCAATATTAATTTGCCTTTATGTGCTTTGATAACAATATCTTTATCATCTTTGAAATTGGTTAATTTTGATACAAATTGAGGTAATAAAATTCTGTCACCTCTGAAATCCAGTTTGCATACAATTTCTTGTTCTGGAAGTATTTCTTTCATTGTTTTTTTCTCTTGCTTGCATTTATTAACATCTTTTTTTGCAAGAGTTTTTTGATAAAGATATTTTGCAATTTTGTCTGCAACATCTATTTTTGTTGCTTTGGTTATTCCCTGCAATCCAGGAGATAAATTAAACTCAATAACCATGGGACCTTTAGCACTCTCTAATATATCAACAGCGCAAATGTCGCATCCTGCTGCTTTTGCTGTCTGAATTGCTATTTTTTTAGTCTGATGATCTAATGTTACTGCTTCGCCGGATCCGCCAGCATGTATATTTGCTCTTTTTTCTCCTGTTACTGCTTTTCTTCTCATTGCCGCAACTACTTTATCTCCTACCACCAATGCTCTTATGTCTATTCCGCCGGTTTCAATGTATTCTTGTAAAAGAAATGGCTGATTCAAAAGCAGTAATGTATCAATCATAGATGCTGCGCTCTCTTCTGAGTCTGCAAGCATCACTCCTTTGCCGTGTGTTCCTGCAGGCAGTTTTAATACTATCGGATAATGTATTTCTTTTAGGATTTTTCTTGCTGCTTCTGCTGTTGAAGCTAAATAAGTTTTTGGCATTGGTATTTTTGCACTCATTAATTTGATGTGTGTCAATAATTTATCATGTCCTGTTGAGAATGCACTTGCGTTTATTGGCATATAGCAATTTTCTGACAATATTGTTGTTACAGAACGAAGAACATTTGCATATCTGTATGATCCTTTTGCATAGATGCAGTCATAATCTTTAAGAGGATTTCCATTATAGAGGATATCCCCTCCTCTCCCAATGCTTACCTCAAGTGCTTTGATATCAATATGGTCTGCTGATTTGAAGTATTTTTTCATGGCTTCGACTGTCCATTTTGAACTTATACTCCCCATTGATATTAGTGCTACTTTCATTTCAAAAACCTTTATTTTTTGTAAATGATTTCAAATTTCTAATTTGAATTCATTTTGCCCCCCAAATTTATTTATCAGGATTAATCAAAAATCCTTTTTTAATTGTGTTCCTGCCAATCAAAACATCATATTTCATGTGTGTTCTGTCAGCAAGTGTAAATGTCATGTTTTCAAATTCTTTATCTGCAATTTTTAGTTTTGCTTTAACTATTGGTCTTTTCTTAACACCATGTGCAGATTTTACGATTTTGTGATGAATAACTTTTTGTATCCCTAATTTTTTTGCAAGATTTTTGTCTATGCTGTTTCTTGCAGCTCCAGTGTCTATTCGCGCCATTACTTTTTTGTGTCTATCTGGCCCGCATATTGTTACTGGCTCTAAAAAGCCTAGTTCATTCTTTTTTGTCGTCATGTTCTGGTTTCATAAAAGGGAAAAATAGCACATCCCTTATGCTTGTTTGATTAAGGATTATCATACACATTCTATCTATTCCAATTCCAATTCCGCCTGTTGGAGGCATGCCATATTCTATTGATTGTATAAAATCTTCATCCATTGGATGTGATTCACTTGAACCTTCGCTTAACTCTTTTGCCTGCTCTTCAAGGTATTTTCTCTGTAAAACAGGGTCATTTAATTCTGAATATGCATTTGCGATTTCCATTCCTGCTACAAATGGCTCAAATCTCTCTATAAAGTGTGCTTCTGGGTGATGCCTGCAATGTTTACAGAGTGGTGTTGTCTCAACAGGATGATGTGTGATAAGCGTAGGCTGTATTAATTTATCCTCGACTAATTCCTCAAACAATCCATTTATTGCCCATCCGCGTGTTCGTTGTGTCAGCTCAATTCCATGTGAGTCTGCCAAATTCAATAAATCTTCTTCACTCATTCCTTCTGCATCTACATCGCCAAACTTCTTCAGAGCCTCAACCATTGTATACTCCTGCCATGGTTTTTTAACATCTAGTTCATGTTCCCCAAACTTAAATTTTGTTGAGCCATGTATTGCTTTTGCCGCAGCCACATAAAGATCTTGAACTAATTCTTTCATGTCTGTGAAGTCTGCATATGCTTGATAGATTTCAATCTGCATAAATTCAGGATTATGTGTTTTGTCAATGCCTTCATTTCTAAAGTCTTTGCTAAACTCATACACTTTCTCAAATCCGCCAACAATCAATCTCTTCAAGTAAAGTTCATCACTTATTCTTAAGTAAACTGGCATATCTAATTCATTAAGATGAGATTTAAATGGTCTTGCTGCAGCTCCCCCATAAATCGGCTGCAGAACAGGTGTTTCTACCTCTAAGAATCCTTTTCTGTTAAGCACGTCGCGAATAGTATCAATTATTTTTGTTCGATTAACAAAAACCTGTTTTACTTCAGGGTTCATCACTAAATCAAGATATCTCTTTCTGTATCTAATCTCTTTGTCTTTTAATCCATGCCATTTCTCTGGCAGAGGCCTTATTGATTTTGAGAGCAGTTCTGCTTTTTTGACTTCGACCGTAACCGCACCGGTCTTGGTCTTGAATATTGTACCTTCTGCCCCAAGCCAGTCACCAATATCCACTAATTTCAGGAATTTATACTCATCTTTTCCCATATTATCTATCTGTAAATATAATTGTATTTTGCCGGTATTATCAAGCAAATGCGCAAAAGTAGCTTTTCCCATCCGCCTCAAAGCCATAACTCTTCCTGCTACTTTAACAGTATCTTTAGTATGCTCTTCATTCTTTAATTTTCCATACTTAGAGTTAAGTTCACTAGCTTGTGCAGTATATTCATACTTATACGGATAAGGATTTATCCCTAGTTTTCTGATTTCTTCAAGCTTTCTCAGCCGTTCATTTATTAATTCTTTCTCAGTTGGCATATGACCTAGAATTCGATGTTTCTTTTTAAATGTTTCTCATCCGTGGATATTATACACGTATAAACCATAACTTTTATAAAGCTTATTGACATACTATATTAAGAGTGAAAATGACTACTACTAATTTAAACCCAAATATACGCCAGTATAACACGCGTAGTAAAAAACCTACCGCTACACGAGTTATACGTACTTATGCAGATCAAGTCATAAGAGCTTTACTATCTAAAGATATGTGTGATATTCTCATTGCAGCTGAACAATCAATTGATTTGAATGAAATTCATGGCCCTTACACGCAAAAGATTCTTGAATTGCAGGAAAAACTTAATACACAAGAACCAGGTCTAGGTTCTGCTGTAACCAAGCAAATTAATGAAAATCTAAAGGAATTTGGTTATTTTACTGCTATTAGCATCATAGAATATTTAGAACAAAACATTGACAAAACAAATAGTGAATTTATCAGAGAATTGCCTACAGCAGTTGCATCTATTAGTGGACATAATGGCGCATCTAAGATGATGCGATATCAATTTGTCACTACTTGGCTTCCTGAAGCTCCTTCAGTTGATTCCAAAACATTGGCTAAATCTGTTTTGGAATTTGTAACAAGATATGAAACAGCAGCTAAAGGCGCTCCTACAGACTCGGATGCTCGAAAATATCAAGAATTTTGCAAAGAAAAATTAGATGGAAATTTTGATTACATGAGAATACAAGCCAAGCGGACTCATGGAGAACCTCTTCGTAAAGATTTAGAAACACTTCTTAGAAAACTATTCACAATAGACACTGCAGAATCTCTTGATGAATCAGAACCTGCAGAATAGAAACCCTGCACAAGCTTTATAAAGCCTCTTATGCTACTATATTGTCCAAATAGTGGGAGGTTTAGTATTGAAAAATAGAATAATTCTCGCAAGGCCAAGAGACACAGATTTGCGTAATTTAGAGGTTGCTCTAGATTTATCTCATAAAAAATCTGCCGAAGAAAGATTTCACATTCAGACATCAAATAATATTCAATTTCATAACTATTTAGATATTTTAATATTATGCTCTAACGAAATGACCCGCGGGGAAAAAGAAATTCTGCGTGCAAATCATAAACATCCCGTCATTATGTTATCTGAACAACCTCAACCAGATCTTATAAGTCAATTTAACATATATCGTTCAACAAAAAGCATGGACTTGGATATTGCTCCATTAATCGAAGAGGCTATTGCAGCAAAAGAATTGATAATTAATACTCTTGGTAACCGTACAGACATATTTTTCAATCTTGAAATCGCTATTAAAAAAGAACTCGAAAAAGCCCAAGAACAACAAAGAATCATAAGTTCTTTTGAAGCACTGCATGATATATTAGCAAGAGACTCTTCTACAATATTAGTGCAAGCAAGACGAGATCCAAGAGAAGTCATTATGGAACATTTGCATGCAAAAGTAATTCCATACCTAGATCTTTTTGAAAAAAATGGAGATCCTGCTCACCTCTCAACTGCTAAAACTAATTTTCTTCCATCTTTGCATGAATTAGCAAAATTAGAAGAAGCGCGTAGGCTGGGAGATCGAGACAAGCTAGTGCAATTTTTGGTCGGCGGAAGCACTATATCAGAACAAGGCATGAGATGTTTAATCAACATTAATCCCCAGAAAAAATATGATGTTTCACAGGGCGTTCATGGCTATTTCCTTAGAGATGTTCACGATAGAAAAGGAATGAGTCATAGCCAGATTGCGCAAATTCGTTATGATACACAACAAACGCTTACAGAAATATTTACAAAAAACGGCAATGGTGCTGCAGAAGTTGGAAAATTTGCAAGAATATATCATCCATTGAGCTATGAAAATATTACTTACCTGGTTCAAGAGGCATTAATAGGACCAGACTTAGAATACGTATTGCTTAAAATAAAAGATGCTATCCCTAAAGCAGCCACCAATCATCAAAAAGGACTTCTTAAAAAAGTAAGAGCTGCCATTATTGAAAAATATCTTGATGACTTAGCAGGTTGGCAAAAGCACACCCAAAAAATGACAGATACAGATGCTAAGCGTATGGAAAACAGGCCAGATGTCGTTGCAAGATATTTCAAGGGCAATCTTACAAAAATACCTGCAGAGTATTGTAAAAAAGGTCTTACAGAATTATCAGAAGCAGAACTTAGTTTATGGGATACCTGTCTAAAATATCTTAATCCTAAATTATTAGGAATTTCCAGAGGCCGCGTTGTACTGAGTCAAGACGCAAGCAGCAAAAATGCTATTCTGCACATAGGTAGAAAATTTCCATCTATGGATGAATTATTAGAAGCTATAACAGAATCTAATGAACAAGGTAGGAAAAAAGCACCAATTCGGGATAAGCTGGATGATATCTTCTATCATGTAGATACTGGTTTTGTTGTAACTCATTTCTTAGAGGATTTTTTCCATATAGTGGATGCGTATGAATCTGCAGATACCGATTTAAAAGACCATCAAATTCTTAAACACAGACAAAAATGGTATGATCATTTCTGCCAGAAAAAAGGAATAAATCAAGAGCCAGTTGTCTTGAATTTAGCAGGAGCATACCGTAATATGAGAAGAGCATTCTTGGTTATCAAAGAATTCCAAGAGAAAAATGCGACTTTTGCAAGAGAAGATCAAATTTCAGAGAATACTTATAATATTTTCAGAAGATCTTATGAACACATGAATGCACACCACATGAAAAGAGCTACGCTTTATTTGAGTGAATTAAAAAATCAATTTAATGAACTTATCGGAAAAACAAAAAATCCTATTGAAGAAGTTCAAACAAAATACAAAGAAGTTACATCTAATAAAGAGCCAATAGATGATGTATCTGCAAAAGATGCTAAAGAATTCATAACAGGTCTTCAGCAGCAGATTATGGATGAATCAACCTCTCGCAGAAATAAAAAATATCTCAGCACAATACTTCATGGAACAATGGGTTACTGCATGGCCCACATGGTTAAAAAAATGATTGACATTAAATTACCAAGCTACTCAGAAGCAAAAGGAGATGATTCAAATGAGTAATTCTGAAATGCCGCCAGCAGATGATCAAAAACAAATTTTCACACAAAAGATCATCAAACCAACAGCAAAGGTTTTGCAAGAATATGATTCTGGCAAGCCAATTACAATCATTTACCATAACGATACAGATGGCTTGACTTCTGGAACAATTATGGCAACCACATTAAAAAGAATAGGCCGGCAAGTAATATCGCACTGCATGGAACAAATTTATCCAGTACCTCTTGCCAAAATTTACGAAAACGCGTCTGGGCCAGTCATATTTATGGATCTTGGAATAAATGCACAGCAAGAAAATCTTATCAGACAGCAAACAGGAGATAAACCAACTATTATAATCGACCACCACGGAATCTTCAGCCTTGCGCCTAAAATCAATATTGGTAAAGATAATGTATTTGATGTTAATTGTAACAAATACGGCATAGGTGGAGACAGGTATGCTTCTGCAAGTACTTTAACATATATTTTCTCAAGTGAGCTTGCGCAAATTGATGATTTGTCTAATCTTGCGGTTCTTGGTGCAGTAAGTGACAGAAATCACATGAGTGGTGAGGAAAAAGGTCTTTTTTCAGCAAAAGGTCTGGACCATACAATATTAGCAGCCTCTCAAAATGTAAGAATAGATGATGGAATCTTTAAGATAAAATTAAAAAAAGAAGGCGATTTTTTGCTCATGGAGCAGGTAGTGGATAGTGTAACTCTATTAGGTTCTGCAGGGTATAGGAAAAAAGCCCAAGAT
>JAHWHT010000049.1 GCA_019323135.1 Candidatus Woesearchaeota archaeon | reverse complement strand
GGTATAATCAGTATCCCATAAAAGATCATCTGAAGAATCAACATACTTGTTAACCTGGCCAAGAGTTGCAAGCAAAGTAAAATTAGTGCATGCACTTCCTTTACAGCGAGATATCTTAACATTATCTGCAGGACAAGGAACATTAAATGAAAGAGCTACCTCTTTTTCCCCTTTAACAGGATTAACTGCAAGATTAGAGACTGCAGGAGTATACCCTGGCGCTCCACACCCTGCAGCAGATGGAATCGTGCCTGTTGAAGGAGGCAAACCAGTAGCATTACACAAAGCATTACAGCCAGAAAAACCAGATGCAGGAAATGGAACAAAAGTAAAAGGAGAGATACAGGAGGTCTGAGGCATTATAGAACCAGTCTTGATGACCGGATCACAGCAGCATCCGAGATTCTGCTGAGCAAAAACAACTGCAGCTATTGCTATCAAAAACAAAGGAATACTGATTAGCAATAATTTCTTATTCATTTTTGCTCACACCCTTTTGGAATAATACGAATCTTTTGATAATCATCTAATTCGCCGTCAGACGCAATAACATCAAACAACAATCCGCCTTTTTCAGGATTATCTGCATAAAGTGCAACAGCATATTCATCAACTTTAGGATTCTGCGGCTTAAGCTTAAATGTTACAACATCATTATCTGGATCAACAGCAGTAACATTAACTGGAAAAATATCATCATCTTCTAAATCTGGAGAGGCTTTAAGTTTTTTATCCTGCAAAACAAACTTGACAATATTCACGCAATAAGCAGATTTGTCTATTTCATCTTGGTCAATCCAGTAAATTCCTGGAGCACGATTCTTTCTTGCAATCCTGAATTCATATGGCTTGGCCTTAAGCTTATACTTGCCATCTTGATAAACAATAACATCATCCTTATTGAAAACATCATTGTTTATTGTGATAAAGTAAGAATCAGTTGTCCCAGGTTCGTAACTTACGTTAGAGACATCTTGTTCAAGAATGTCCTTGACAGTGTAATAAATCCTCCCAAAAGCAATAGGGTGATTAACAGAAAATTCATTAATCGTAGTCTCTGCATCAGAACTGATTTCTTTAATTGTGATAGGCCAATTCAATACAAAAGAAATGTATTCTTCGTGCTTAAGATGTGTTCTGTTCTCGGCAATAACCATTGTGGTGTTTGGTGTGCCGGTGGTTATGTTAAATCCTGCAAACTTATTACTCCAGATTGTACACTTTCCAATATTGTTTGAGATATATGTCTCAAGCTGTTCTTGAATAGAGTTTGCTACAAGCTCTCCATCAATTTCTCTATACAGTGCAGGATACTGCACTAATCCAAAAAAACCAATATCTGAAGTTTTATCATCTAAATAAGGAAAACTAATCCAAGGGTATTTAGGAATAGATGAAAAGAAAATACCTGCAGTTCCTTCAGGAGGAACAATTGAGTAAGGCAGCAAAACATAATCATACTCTAAAAACCGAACCCCTAGCTCAGAGTCTGTTGGGTCTGGAGTTATACCGCCTTGACTAACAAACAATCTTCCGCCTTGCTTGCCCACAAGCTCTAATGCATCGCTAGAGACAACATCGAGACAAGACAGAACATACTCTTTAACAGGCTGAACAGCAGACTTCCGCAAAGACTGAGAAGCAACATCTGTCTCACTTTTTTGCGCAGGCTTTAGTGAAACAACATAAATCAATAAAGCAGTACCTAAAAGTAACATGATGCCAATGATTATAAAAACGGTTATCTGTGCTTTTTTCATTTTGGTCTAAGCTTACCTGTCAAATCAGCCCATGCCTCGACAAGCGGACTTTTGCTATTTCCTGCGCCTTTAGCAATTACAATAAATTTACTGCCGGATTGGCTATCGCAATAAACTCCCCTGCCATTGCCATATGACTGGAAAATATTCTCACAAGGATTTGTTCCTAAATCAATGCCCTCAAACTGCATACCGACATAATCATAACCAAACTCTGTCTGATCTTGCTCTAGGAACGCAAAAATGTTTTTATTGAGCTGCTGTGAATAGTAAATCTTGTTGAATCTGCTTGAATCCTTGAAAAAACTAAAATTAAGAGATGAAGCATCAGGAGCATTAACGTGATTGTCTACATAATCCTCCATTGAATCAAATTTGTTTTTGAAAAATGAATTAAATGCACTGTAATATGCTGCAGAGGGGATAGTATCATCAGTAGAGAGGTAAATAAAAGAATTTATTTCAGGACTATAAAACGCTCGGCCAGATTTTGACCAGCCAGTACATCTCACAAAATTAGAAGAGGTAGAGTCAATTGCATTATCACATGCATCAGTTGAACTGTTCATGGCGCGGAGGAAAGAGTAATCAGAATCATCAATCAGGGTATTCAGGCTTGTGCCAATTGCAGTGCCTCCTGGATATTTTAACACGCAAATATTATTGGTGCATGCAGTTCTCTCAGAAGAGTTGTACTGGTAACATCTGTAATCCTTTAACATATCCTCGACTAAGATTCGGTCTGAGCCGCTGCCAACCATGTACTCATATTGATTTATTGCAGTTTCATAATCATCGCAAAACAGAACAAAATTATTTGATTTAGACTTGGCAAAGTCAAGTAGAGTTAAGGCAACAAGCTTTGTTCGACTGGTCCATTTACCATTTTCACAATAATCATCCAGAATGAACTGACTATCATAGATGCAGTGCGGGCCAGGGGGATTAGTGAAATACTTGCTAGGATCGCCATCAAAATCAGGATTAGCATTAGGACTAGAACTAACAAGACACTGGCTCTGTTCAGGACAAAAACCATATCCTTTCTTGTTCCAGGTATGCTTTAAAGCAAGAGGGCCATACCACTGTGCTGCAAACACAAAACTAGCAAACAACAAAAGTACAAATAACCCAATCACCACTTTTTTCAAATAATCACCTCTTTTTATTCGTCGCAGTAATACGACGTGCTATCGACCTTGTAAAACTTGCCGATATTGGAACAATCAAAACCAGTCCAGCATTGATCTGCAGTACAACAACCCCACTGAGAAGCATTAGTCTCAGAAACATTCCACTTAGTTTTTGCAGGAGTGGTTGCAGCAGAATTATTTGTGAACTGCCAAGTATTGCCAGGATTACAAACCGCATGAATCCCTGAGCCTTTTGCATTAAGCATGATGTTATTACAATCCGGACTTGTTGTGCTGACAAGCAGACTGTTTGTGTGATAATCTATCAATTGAAAAATATTTGAAGCAGATGAAACACCACAACTATAAAATCCTCCATGATAATTAAGAACTCCGCTGCTTGCAAAATGACCAATTGGAACAAATTCTCCATCCCAGCAGCCACCTATCGCCAGCAAAGGTTTGGAAGTTATAATTTTCCAACGATACCTGCAAGAACTTCCTGCACGACCCAGGCTGCTTATCAGGATAGTCTTATTTTCCCAAGGCGCAACATTAACAATGTCTGTGCTTAAGACGGGACAATCACCAATATCGCTAACAGACTCTGCAGAATACATCTCAACCTGCAATTTAGCAGGACCTTTAACGGTAATATATTGTTTAATATTATTCAAAATAACTTGACCTGACTCAACCTGAGCACCAGCATGCGCAGCTACAGTCTGGCCGCCATCTGCAATTTTTGCCAAATCTGCTGCAGGAGTATCTGCGTCATTATAATATTCGTTGACATCATCATCTTCTGAACAACAGAGATTTCCAGTCCAGACAAACCCTGCTTTGTTGCAAGAAGATTCATCCTTAATATCTAAATCCGTAGTCCATTCGCCATCTGCGGCGCAGTAATAATTTTCAGTAGAGCTGCCAGCATTTGTTTGGCAATAACTTGAAGGCATTTTAGCATGCCTTTTTATTAATGAACTTCTCAGCGATTTATCATATATTGCAACCTCGTCGATATCACCAATAAAAGAACTTCCCAAAATAATAGGCTTATTAGACCAAACAATAGGGCCAGAGGCATCGTCATCTGTAACTGCAATGCCATCAAGATACAAGAATGCTTTTTCTCCGTTGTAAACTAAAGCAACATGATGCCAGGTATTTGAGACAACCTGCCTAGAACCAAAATCAATCATCGCAGTATCTGTGTTTACTGCACCAACAAGAAGATTACTGTCAATAGCAATTTTGAATGAGTTTTCTTTTTCAATAATATTTCTTACGCCTGATGTCTGCGTAGGTCTTATCCACGCCTCGACAGTAAATTGGTCTCCAGTAATCGGGAGGTCTGCAGGCAAAGAAATTTTGTTGCCTGACTCAAAATGCATTGCACTGTCAATCTTGCCAGAAGTGCTTGTTGCACCCACAATCGCGCCATCATAACTACCTTCAACATCAACAGCATTACCTTCTAAAGGCCAATACGCAACAATCTTAGGGGGGCATCCGCCAGAACCAATTAAATCATTAGTCGAAATTCCAGTCTCTGCAACAAAATCCTTATTCTCAGAATAGGAAGGCAAATCTCCTGCGCACTCAAAAATTTCTCCATTAGAACAAAGATAACCGTGTGTTCCTAAAGTATGTGTAATTGAAAAGAACTTAGCTTCGGCATTTTCGCTAGGCTCGCAAGTCTTAAATTGATTTCCCTCTGAAACCATGCTTTTGCCAGGGCAATCTAGCAGACTATACACCGAACCAATCTCATTCAAAGGCGCCCATGTCCACTGACCAGCTAAAGTTTTTCCACAATATGCTTTATCATCAAAAAACTTGCAATCAGTAGAATCTAAACCAGTCTGCTGTTTTATCTCAACAGGATTAGGTCCGCAGCAAATACCGTCTTCATGATCCGGGTCGCCATACCAATCAGCGCCAGCATTATAGCAAGGTTCTGCATCAATGTAATCGCAGACAAGATTATGATTCCTGTCAGAGCATACATTAACATACTCGTAATAATCATCAGTCTCCTTCTTTAAAGGAGTTGAAGGATCTTCTTCTAAATCACCAAACCAATACATTACGTCACCATAATTTTCAGTATAAAGACCTAGATAAATCGTATCATTGTCTGGCAAAAGATCTGCAGGATATAAGTCTTTGATTCTTCCTAGAGAGACAACTCCGTCTTTTGGAAAAACAGAACCCAAATTAGATGTGTCGATGTCGACCCATTCTACTTTTACATTTCCATCAAAATCGCACTTATGCCCGCAGGTACCTGGCGAACTCCCTCCGTGCCAATCACAAGAACCTCCTGCATGTGCACGATCTGCAATAACATTTATAGTTCTACTTCTGTCCTGAAATCCTCCTCTATTAAATTTAGGATTCCATCTGAACGCGAGATTATTATCATAAAACAAATCCAGAAGAAATTTTGTGCCGCAACGATTAGCACAGGTGGCGCCCTCTAGAAATTCATAAGTGACAATAACTGGCGAAGGTGCCTGCGCAATTGCATCGAGTTCACCCCAAACAAAACAAGAATTCCATTCATTAGTGTATGATGTGCTTCTTGCATCTTTGGTTGCACTATTGCCAAGAGCCCATTTGAAATCAACAGCATACGCAGTGCTAGATAACAGAATTAACACTAAAACAGCTAATAATACCCTTTTGCTTCCCATATAAACCCTCTTTTTAATAATATAGACCATAATCGAGTATATAATATATAAACCTTTTGGAGAGAAGAAAGGTTTAAATAGTTTAAAAAAGAGATATTCTAAAAAGAGGATATAAGTTGGAAAAAAGAAATGCTATCATCTTAATTGGCGTGATTGCCATAATTCTTATCATAGTGGCAATTTTAATTATATCTTTCTGGCCTTCAGAGTATAAGCAAGTTTACAATGAACAATATGCAGACTGCATTGAACAAAACAAAGAACTGTATTATGTTTTGATGGCCAAAAAAACAGGTGATGACATTTATTGTAATCAAGATAATATTATTAATGAAAAATGTCTTGCCTTTGCTACGAAAAATCCACAATCGTACTGTGCAGATCTTGACGGTGATGAATCTGCCAGTTGTTATGCAGAGATATTGCAGGATGCTTCTAAATGCCCAAAAAATGATGCATGGTGCCTTGCTATTGCGTCTGGAGATTCGCAATTTTGTGAGAAACTGGGCGCAGATGATGTTGAAGAATGCAAACGACTGCTGCCACAGAATGCAGATTATTGGATATCTGATGCTGCTGAAAAAGAGTGTAAATCAATTGCAACAAGTGCTGCAGAGAGCAGAATGAAACTAAAGAGCATTTAAGGAATCTTTTGCTTCTTTTTGATGCATGCCTAATTCTATGAAAAAAGCCATCAAATCTTTTGGAGAGCGCATCTCATAAGGTGTTTTAGCAAACGAAGCAATAACTGACTTGCATTTGTATTTTCTACAGAGCATGATGTTTTGCTGCATCCTGCCAAGGATTTGTGCACGAGTCATTGTATTGCAAGTCAAAATAGAATTAAAAGAAAAACCAATCTTTACCTTATTCTCTTTAGCAAACCTGCAGAGAATATGATTCAGGCCTGAACCGCGCTGATGCATATAATCTCTTGACTGTGATTCTTCGAGAGCAAAAACCATTGAGGGTTTTGACTTTTCAAAAGCAAATCTATTGTCTTCATCTGCCTTAATAAAAACCAATTTTGATTTATTTTTAGCAGAGATAACCTTTTTGTGCTGAACCAATAAAGCATCATGAATCTTTAATTTGGTCTTGAATTTATCTTTAACATCTGGAAATTTATGCTCGTAAACAAAAATGAGATCTTTGTAACCTAGCTTTTCAGCTATCTCGATGAACTCCTTCTCATTCCCCTTTGGAAACACTATATCAATCATAAACTAACCTTATTTAGTTAATTATTTAAATCTTATGCCCATAAAGACAATTATGGAAGAAAGAGTGCAAAAAATAATGGCTGCATCTGGAGTTGCTTCGAGAAGAAAATGCGAAGAACTGATTGAGCAGGGCCGAGTGAAAATAAACGGCAAAAAAGCAAAACTAGGAGATAAAGCAGACGCTATACAAGACTTCATCACATTAGATGGACAGATACTGCAGATGCAGAGAAAAGTGTACTATGCATTCAATAAACCAAAAGGATATGTAACATCACTTAAACAAAAAGGCAAAAAAACAATCATGGACCTGCTGAAATTTGAGGAAAAAGTGTTTCCAGTAGGGAGACTTGATGAAAACACTGAAGGATTACTTCTTTTGACAAATGATGGAGAACTGGCAAACAGAATAATGCATCCGCGGTATAAAACTTACAAAACATATTACGTAGTCCTGGACAGACAATTCAAACACGCAGGATTGCTTAACCGAATAACACTAGACGGGAAACCATTAAAGATAAAAAAATACCTGCTGCAGACAGAGGGGCTCCAGATAACAATACACGAAGGGCAAAAACATGTAGTCAAAAGAATATTTGCAAAACTCGGGTACAAAGTGCAGGAGCTGAAAAGACTGCAGGTAGCCAATATAAAATTAGGAAATTTAAGAACCGGGAAAGTCAGGCCTTTGCGAAGAAAAGAATTAAAAGAACTAAGAACGCTCCTGAAGATGAGCTAAAATCTGACAAGTCCTGCAGACACGGGCCTTTGCAGGCTCTCCGCACTTCTCACAAACATTTGGTTTTTTATTTGTCTGAAATTTCTTTTTGAGAGCAGGAAGCTCTTTCAAAAAATGCTTTACAATATTCATATCAACATCTGGATTGATTTTTTTATAATCATTCAAAAAAGTCCGGACATAATTTCGGTAAGCATCAAAAGCACAGGGACATCTCCCGTATTTTACAGGAAAATCCATGATTTTAGAGTATT
>JAHWHT010000125.1 GCA_019323135.1 Candidatus Woesearchaeota archaeon | reverse complement strand
GGTTAGCTTTGCTTTAGCGTATAGTGAATTTGTCACAACTTTTCTAACATCATCAGGAAGATCTTGAATGTTGCCAGAGAAATTTTCTACACCTTCAGGACAATGCTGATGAACTTTTTCTCTCAAAACTTCAGCGCCTACCTCTTCGGCAGCTTGGCTAAAAAGTGTATTTGGAAAGAGAGCAGCAATTCGTTCAATTTGTTCAACTGTAAGCTGGTTCTTGTCAAAGAGCGCTCGACATGTGTCAACATCAGCATGCTTAAATAAAGTTTTAACAAGCCATATATATTTGTTTCCTCTCTGCATTACTGGCGCAGAGAGGCTTTTCTGGACAAGCCACCATCCAAAGCTAAGTCTTATACTAAAACTTCTGTTTTCAAAATCAGATACAATCATGGTAAACTCCTTAAATTTAAGGTGTTAGATTGTACCAAGAAGATTTTGTTAGGTCAAGTATTTGTTGGGAAATATACCGCTCGTGAATGAAGAGTTGGTTTTGAGTCGATGGTACTTGGTTTTCGTTAATCAATAAATCGGGCACGGGCACAGGCATGGGCACGGGCACGAATAGCACCATTCTTAAAAAACAAAACATTCTGTTGTCATTTTGTTGCGGAATGTTTTACCATCTGTTTATGAAACAATTCCTTTCTTTAGAAGAACGAGATAAATTAAAAATTCAACATAGAAAAGAGCGAGACAAACGTATTTGTGATCGCATTAAAGCAGTATTGCTTTTTGACGATGGTTGGAATTATCAAGAAATTGCTCATGTGCTTTTGCTGAGCGACGAAGCTGTCAAACAACATATCCAGGAATATTGCAACTCTCAAAAACTTCAGCCTGAGAATGGTGGTTCTTTTATACCCAAACAAGCTGAAGAATTGGGATTTAGACGAAGCCAAAGCCTCGGGATTCAACGATCGAAAGAGGGGCCATATTTGCGTGTAAAAGAGATCGTTGCACATGTTGAGAAAGTGTTTGGTGTTGCATATACGATTGCAGGAATGACCGATTGGCTACATGCACATGGATTTTCTTACAAAAAACCAGCTGTTGTTCCTGGTAAGGCTGATAAACAGGCGCAGGAGCAATGGATAAAAGAATATCAAGAACTCAAAAATTCTCTTTCATTAGATGAAGCTATCTGTTTTATTGATGGAGTACATCCTACCCACAACACTAAGCTTGCTTATGGTTGGATTCAAAAGGGTAAGCGTAAAGAGATACTTACAAATACAGGTAGACAACGAATAAATCTTTCAGGAGCTATTGATATTATCTCGAAGAAAGTATTAATTCGAGAAGATCTCACATTAAACGCTTCTTCAACTATTGAATTTCTGAAACAAGTTGAAGCTGCTTATCCACATGTACGAAGAATACATGTTTTTTGTGATAATGCTCGATATTATCGCAATAAAGATGTGCAAAAATATATTAAAAACTCAAAACTTGAAATGCATTTCTTACCACCTTATAGTCCAAATCTTAATCCAATTGAAAGACTGTGGAAATTTGTAAATGAGAAAGTGCTTTATAATAAATACTATGAAAAATTTAGCGATTTTAAAGAAGCTGTTCTGGGATTTTTGCGGAGCTTGTTTAATCCATGTCCTGAGCT
>JAHWHT010000048.1 GCA_019323135.1 Candidatus Woesearchaeota archaeon | reverse complement strand
AGTCTAATAGCGAAGCCTTTATATATCTCTATATTCTAGCAAAACTCAGATGACAGACGCTGTAGCACCAGATGCAGATACTAAGGTTACAAAGATAAACAAGCTGGTTATGGATGGGTTTAAGTCTTTTGGAAAAAGGACTGAGCTTTTGTTTGAACCAGGGTTTAATGTAGTCCTTGGGCCAAATGGCTCTGGTAAGTCTAATATCCTGGATGCCTTGTGTTTTGTTCTAGGTAAATCTTCCTCAAAATCACTAAGAGCAGAAAAATCAGCTAATTTAATCTATAACGGTGGAAAATTAAAAAAGCCTGCCAATACTGCAGAAGTAAGTATAGTGTTTGATAATGCTAAACGGATATTTCCTATTGAAGAAGATTCAGTGAAGGTTTCTCGTATTGTGCGCCCAGATGGCGTGAGCAGGTATAAGATTAATAACAAAAACAGAACTCGGCAGGAAATTGTTGATATGCTTGCTCTGGCTAAAATTTATCCAGACGGATATAATATTATCTTGCAAGGAGACATTGTCCGGCTTGTTGAGATGAGTTCAACTGAGCGAAGGCAGATTGTTGAGGAGATTGCAGGCATTTCTGTGTATGAAGAAAAAAAGAAAAAAGCTTTGAGCGAACTTCAGAAAGTTGAAGAAAAGCTTAACGAAGCAGAAATTATTTTGAAAGAGCGGGAGACTTATCTTAAAGAGCTGAAAAAAGACAGGGATCAGGCTCTGAAGTACAGAAATCTTAAGGAAGATATTCAAAAAAACAAGGCATCTTTTCTTAAGCGAAAGATTGACAGTAAAGATAAAGAAAAAACAAAGATTGAGGCAAAAAGTTCAAAAAATAAAGAACGTTTTGAAAAGTTAACTTCTCAAATTAAAGATTTGCGGCAGGAGATTGAGCAAAGAAAAGCAAAGATAAAGCAGATTTCTGATGAGATTGAGGAAAAAGGCGAAGTTGAGCAGATTAAGGTTCAGAAAGAGGTAGAAAAACTGCGTGTTGATCTTGCCACAAATAAAACCAGAGTAAGTTCTTGCCATAATGAGATTCAAAGAATAAATCAAAGAAAAGCACAGCTGCAGAAAAATCTTGATGAATTAGATGATAAAGTCAAAGATTTACAGGGTCAGCGTACTGAATTATCTGATAAAAAGAAGTTTTTTGTTAAAGAGCTGGCTATTTTAGATAAAAATATTTCTGATTTCAAGAAAAAGCATAAACTAGGCGAAAGCACAGAGTATGAAACACAGATTGAAGAGTTAGATAAACAGGCAGATGAAATTCAAAAAGATATTCAGGTTTTACGAGAAAAACAGCAGAATTTTGTAAGAGAAAAAGATAAGTGCGAATTTCAGCTGGAGACTATTGATCAGCAGATAGCAAAAGTTCTTGAGTTGGAAAAAGCACACAAAGATGAAATTGATGTGCTGAAGAAAAAGAAGAATCAATTCAAGAAACTTACTTTAGAACTTAATGATATTCTTAATTTTGATTCTAAGCAGGCAAATGAGCTGGCTGATGCAAGAAAAAATGTTTTCAAATTAAATGAAAAAATAGAAAAACTGCAGGTAAAGAATGCAGGCATTAAAGAGAATCTCTCTGCCAATATTGCAGTAAAAAAAGTTTTAGAGAACAAGAACAAGCTGGGTCAGATTTACGGCACTATTGCAGAGCTGGGCACTGCTGACAAGAAGTTTTCAATGGCGCTAGGTATTGCTGCTGGCAAAAAAATTCAAAGCTTGGTTGTTGAGGATGATAAGGTTGCAGCCAAGGGTATTCGGTTTTTGAAAGATAATAGGCTAGGTGTTGCTTCTTTCCTTCCGCTCAATAAGATTAAGCCTGCTAACAAGGATTCAGGATTGAGCACTCTGGCTAAGCAAAAAGGTGTTCATGGTTTTGCTATTGATTTGCTTGATTTTGATTCTCGTTTCAAGAACGCGTTTGGTCATGTTTTTGGAAATACTTTGATTGTTGATAATATTGAGACTGCCCGGAAAGTGGGTATTGGTAGGGCGCGAATGGTTTCTCTAGATGGTGATCTTGCTGAATCTTCTGGAGCAATGATTGGCGGGTTCAGGCATAAGAATGCAGGAAGTTTCAGGCAAAAGGATTTATCAGAAGACATTGCAAAGTTTAAGTCTGAATTAAAAGTTGCCCAGAAGCGGGTTGATGAGATTGAAAAAGAGCGTTCAGAAAATGAAAAAAAGATTTATGCTACAAGAGAATTAAAAGCTAATCTTGAGGGTGACATAATCAAGACAGAAAAGAGTTTGCATATTGATTCTGGTGATTTAAAGGCTAATGAAGATTACAAAAAAGAATTGCAGGACACTATCAAGAAAGTAGATGTTGATATGGCTAAGGTTGAAGATGATATTGTTGTGCACACGCAGAAGCTTACAGAATTGAAAGTTGGAAAGCAGAAACTGCGTACTGAGATTAGTGAATTAAGAAATCCTAGGTTGATTGCTGAATTAAACACGTTTGAGGAGAAAAAGAAGGAATTCACTGAAGAAGTTATCAAGATTGATTCTGATTTAAAGAATATTAAGCTGCAGGAAGAGAGTATTGTTGGCAGTGATAAAGAAAACACTGTAAAGATCTTGAAAGAGATGGAAAAAGAAGTCAAGGTCTTTGATGATGAGATTAAAGAGCTTAATTCAAATATAAAAAAGCAGAGTTCAGAGCTTAAGAAAAAAGAAGAAGAACAAAATAAGTTTTTCTCACAGTTCAAGTCTTTGTTTGATCAAAGAAATAAGATTAGTGATGAGATAGGTGTTAATGAGAAAAAGATTATGGGTCTTGAAGAGAATTCTAGAAAAGAGGAATTGACAATTAATACTTACTCTATTGAAGAAGCCAGAGTCAAAGCAGAGCTTGCAGGCATGCATGCAGAGTTTGCTCAGTACGAAGGTGTTGAATTAGATATGGAAAAGCCTGAAGAAAAGTTGAAGAAAGAGATTGCTGATTTTGAAAAGATGATGGCTAATATTGGTTCTGTTAACTTGCGTGCTCTGGATATTTATGAGACTGTTGAAAAAGAGTATGCTATTCTGATTGATAAAAAAGGAAGTCTTGTTGGCGAAAAAGACGATGTTATGATGTTGATGCAAGAGATTGAGACTAATAAGCAAAGTTTGTTTATGAATACTTTAAATGTTGTCAATAAGAACTTTGTTGATATTTTTACTGCGCTCTCAACTAAAGGCGAAGCTTCTCTAGAGCTGGAAAATCCAGAGAGTCCGTTTGAAGACGGTTTGAGAATTAAAGTTAGGTTGACTGGCAAGAAGTTTATGGATATTAGAAGTTTGAGCGGCGGTGAAAAGACAATGACTGCTCTGGCATTCTTATTTGCTATCCAAGAGCATGAGCCTGCATCTTTCTATGTTTTAGATGAGGTTGATGCTGCGCTTGACAAGGCAAATTCTGAGAAGCTTGCAAAACTAGTCAGAGATTATTGCTTAAAAGCACAGTATGTTGTCATCAGTCATAATGACTCAGTTATTTCAGAAGCAGATGCTCTGTATGGTGTATCTATGCAGGTTGATGCAGGTTTGAGTAATGTCGTTAGTTTAGATATAAAGAATGCTAAAAAAGAAGTTAGTTCTTGAGTGTTAAATTTTTTAGCAATTCTGTTATTTTCTCAGCGCTTTTTTTCCAATTATGTTCTTTGATTATGGTCTGTCTTGCTTTTTTCCCTAACTCTATCCTTAGTTTTGGGCTATCAACTAATTTTTTAAGCTGTTTCTGCATTGCTTCTGCATTATGCCGTGGAAATAGCAGGCCGTTTTTGTTGTTTTTCACATAATGTTTTATTGATCCTACTGGCGTAACCACAACTGGAAGCTCACATGCCATTGCCTCCATTGTTGATAATGAGTTTGTTTCTGTCAATGATGCGTGTGCAAAGATGTCTATTGCCTGCAGGTATTTTGTTACCTGATTTGTAGCTCCTGCTTTTAACATATTTTTAGTATTTGGCAGATTTATTCCAGTTCCAACAATCAAAAGTTTCAAATTTTTATGTTGCAGGCCTTCAAATGCCTTGATTAATGTTGGCATGTCTTTTTCTCTTCCTATTCTGCCTGCAAATCCTATTATTGTATTTTTTGGATTGATTCCTATTTTCTTTTTTGCTTTTTCCTTTGATTTTGCTGGCTTGAATTTGTTTGTGTCCACGCCTAATGAAATAACGATTTTTCTTGTTAGTATTTTATTGGCTGTTAAGATTGATTGCACATCTTTTGAAGGCACTATCAGGCAGTCGCATTTATTGTAGTGCTTTCTTGCTGTTCTTTTTATCAATTGCCAGATTAATCTTTTTGGGAATTTGATTGCTTTTGCGCATAACTCCCACTCGATATTATGCACATAACTTATCAATGGCTTTTTCTGTCTGTAAGCAGTCTTTATTGCTTTCATTCCTATTGGCCCTATTGTCTGGTTAAAGATTAGGTCTGCTTTTTCTACCTCTTCTTTGATAATTTTTGAATTTACGCGTGCAAATTGTATGTCTCCGAATTTTATCGGTATCAAGGGCATTCTGATGACTTTAACTCCTAGAAATTGCGGTGCTTTGCCTGGAAATCGTGGAGCTATAACTGTTACCTTAAAATGTTTGATTAAAAAAGGAAATAGTTCTGATAAAAATCTAGCTATGCCGTCCCATCTTGGCAAGAAGCAGTCTGTTGTTATGAGCAACTGTGGTTTCATTCTATTTTGTCAAAGACTTCTGCATATCTGCAGTTATTGTTCCATCCATTGATTATTGCTTTTAGGTACACTGTCCACCCAATGCTTATCATTGTTACTTTTTGGCTTTTGTGCGCCTCTATTGCTTTGAGTTTTTTGTGAAATGTTGTGGTTATATCAACTACCAGTCTTGGCACCATTCTTTTTCTGATTCTTATAAGACTCCATACGTCAAATGAGTAAACTTCGCAGGTTATCTCTTTTTTTCTTATCATTGCTTTGATTAGATTGTATATTGCTAAGTGGTCTGGGTGAGCATCATTTGCTCCATGCGTAAATATTTTTGTTGGCTTTTCTGTCTGTATTATTTTTTTAAGTTTTTGTGCTATTCTTTGTGATTTGATTTGTTCTGGAAATCTTCCTTCATTCAAGCCAAAATAAACAACACCCGATCCCCCTAATATTTTGTCTGCTTTGACTGATTCTTTTGCTCTGGTCTCTGAAACTATTTCTGGTTTTAGATGTGGATGGCTCAGTTCGCCATATGAGAATATGATTGATTTGATTTTCTTGTTTTCCAGGGCATATTTCGCAATAGTTCCCCCTGCTCCAAATGCAGGATCATCGCTGTGCGCTCCTATAACCAAGATTGTTTGTTTTCTTGCCATTATCAAGAAAAATGCTGTTTTGGTTTAAATAGTTTACTTATCCACTGGACATGTGCGCGTGAGATATATAATTGAGTTAAGTTGATATATTAACAATGAAACGATTAACTAATGCAGAAATAGGAAAAATTACACAACTCATTAAAGAAGGAAATTCTCTAAAGCAGATTGCTACTGCGGTTAATAAAAGCAAGACAACAGTCTACTATCATTTTAGAAAAATTAAGGGGCGGACTGTTAAACCAGCAGTTTTAAGTTCTAAAAATGAGGAATTAATCGGCGAATTCATAGGATTGTTTGCAGGCGATGGCTGTGTTTATACCGCAAATAATTATGATTATAGAACATACTTATGTTTCAATATTACTGAGAAAGAATATGTGCAAGATTTAATAGAAAATGTTCTTATTGTCCTTTTCAATAAGAAACCGTGGGTTTTTACTAGAGAAAATAGATTAACTCTTTGTTATTGTGCAAAAAATATTCATAAATTATTGGGTAAATATTTAATTTGGGATAAAACTGCTAGGAAGACATACTCTGTTCAATTAAAAAATCAACAGCATTCTCGTAAGTTTATTATCGGTTTTATTAGAGGTAATTTAGATAGTGATGGTTATCTGTCTGAAAAGAAAATTAGTTTTGCATCAGTCTCCCCTGGGCTAATACGAAATATTGCATTTTTTCTTGATAATTTTAAAATCGTGCATTCTGTTCGTAAATATAAAGAAAAAAGACCAAATAGAAAGGATATTTACCATATTAATATTTTAAAACGCGATTTTAACAGATTTCTTGATCTTATCAAACCAAGAAATATAAAGGGACTGAATGCGCCGACTGGGATTCGAATTTCTGAACGCTCAGCCCCGCAGCGTTTCCCAGATAAGCGGCTTGCCTCATAAAAGCGCAGCTTTTTGAGGAATTACAAAAGCTGGCTTTTGAAATGGAAGGCCGCTGTCATGCCATTAGACCATCGGCGCATATATCTGTAATAATTAAGAGTGTCTTTAAAAAGATTTCTAATCAGAAGTATATTAATACAGTAAATGACCGAAATCTTTCATAAATTCAGGATATTTCTTATCAAATTCCAATCGTATATCAAGGTCTTGCTGTTTTAATAACTCAATATATCTTTTGAATAAATCTGCTTTGAATACTTTTTTTGTATTAAGAATTAATATAATATCATCTTTATCTTTTGGATGTCCACGAAAATTCTTACTTAATAAAATGTCCAGGATGTTCATTGTATACAATATTACATTTTTCAAAGAAATGTTTGTAACTAAATTCGATTTTTGAAGATAATCGGTTATATTTAGTAAGCTAATATCAAAATCCATGAATAAAGGGTGCTCTCCTTGAGGCAATCCTAATTCCTTGATAGTCTCATAATATATTTGATTAAATTTGTCTAGATTTTCAGCAGAAACCAAAATTAAGTCAATATCATAAGAAAATTCCTTGATATTCATAAGGGTTAATGCAGTTCCACCGATGCTTACTAATATTACTTTAAAATCAATTTTCTTATCAATTATTTGAAATAATACTTCTAAATCGTCCTTAGTATTTGGATTCTGCAACTTGATACACCTTGTATTGTTCTTCCATGTTTTTATAAGGGACTCCGCCCAAAACATTCCACTTGATTTCTTCAAGGCTGCGATTTCTTGATAGACATTCTCTTTCATTAGGTATATCTAATCTTGAAAGAATTTGGTCTTCTGGAAGTTTGTGTTTAAATAAAATGTTAATTGCTTTTTCCAGTATGGATGAATCTTGGAATGGTTTATACTTTTTTATTGTTTGTAATGCGCCTTCAAGAATTTGTCCTGTTTGGTTTTGCAATCCGTCTCTGATGGCAGTTCGTACTAGTGAAGCATAATTTGGAGGATTATTATCCACAACAATCGCCATTCCTTCTGCAAGTCTTGCATTTCTTTCAGTTCTAATGACCCCTAGAATAAGCTCAGTAGTTGTAAGTTGTTTTTTTCTATTTGAATAGTTAATTCCAGTAAGCGGGAATCCGCTTTTTCCTAAATTGTAAATGATAATATCCCTTTCTGAATCTGATTTCATATGGGACTATAGGCAGAGTGCGTATTTAAATCTACCTGTTCTAGTCATCATCTACTCCAGTACAAAACACAGCCCACACTGGCCTATGGTCTGATATTGCGTTTTTAGCTGCATCCCTCTCCATTCCAGTGTCAAAATAATCTATTCCGTGTGCTCTGGTGTATTCATCTGTGTAAGAATTCATGAATATTATGTTGTCATATAGGTTTCCGGTCTTTCCTAGTGTGCTTTTGCCTTCTTGTATTGCCACTCTTACATCAGGTATTGCCCAGATATAGTCAAAATTGTCTTGTGTTGGTTGTGTGTTAAAGTCTCCAGTTAATATCAAGTCATTTTCAGAATCCTTTTCTTGATAGTATTCATATACGTTTGCTATCTGTTTCATCTCTCCAGTTCTGTCTGATGCACTATCTCCATAAAGTATGTGTACTGTCATTATTTTAAAGTCAAATTCTCCTGATTTAAAACTGGCATAATATGGTTCTCTGAGAAATTTGTCATATTTATCATAATACAAGTTTGGCTCTCCATTCAATTCAAC
>JAHWHT010000047.1 GCA_019323135.1 Candidatus Woesearchaeota archaeon | reverse complement strand
GAATAGACACACAAATAACAGGACCAGAACTAGCTGGACAATTATTAACTCAAGGATATACTGCTCAAATGGATCAGGCAATTAAATATTTGAATAAACTTCGAGACGTAGCATATGAAGGTGTACTGAATCGCTTGAGAGAAGGCGATTACACTACTCTAGACAAGATATTTTTCTTTGACGCAAAACAAGCGTTTCAAGGAATGGGTGTAAAGACAATCGGAAGCTTTTGTAATCATCTGATTACAGAAATGCCAAAAAGCCAGCCAGATTTTATCGGCGTCAACAAGTATATTCTAGGTGCACAACCTCTTGAACCAATTCCATTTGGCGATACTACTATTCCCGCATTTGAAGCAGAAGATCTCTTAAAAATATCAGTAAGAACTCCTCTCGAATTGCAAGAAGCTATTAAAATTGGAACCAGTGTAGAAGTAGCAAAATTACTGCATGAAGTAACTCCTGATGAAGTAAGCAGTACTCATAATTGCAGAGGATCCACAATTATATCCAGAACTAATTTAGAAGAATTTTTAAGAGAGTGTGAAAAATATATTCGAACTCGAAAAACAAAAGCTCTTCATCTGCCAAAATCTATTTAATTTTTATATCCGTATTAAAAGCTAGATACGGGCCGGTTAAGTTGAATACTTTCTGAATAATAGTCAGCATGTTTTGGCAAATTACTATATCAACAGGATCTTTCATCTTTCCAAGCATAGAATACCATTCTTTTATTAGTGATTTACGCATTCTTCCTATTTCAGCGATTTTTTCTTTGTCTGGTTTATAGAACAAATCATAATATGTTTTTAATAAGGTAGTTGTTTTTTCAAAATATTTTAGTGTTGCATCGCTTATTTTCATTTTTTTAAGATCTTTTTTTGTAAGATATTTGTATAAATACTTGTATTGATCTGCGATATTCTCTAAATCTTCAAGTATGTAATATAATGGACCTACTGCTGCTGCAGATTCATGTCCTTTTTTATTAAGATAACGTCTGCAGGTTGTTGTAAATCTATTATTGCTTTCCTCCATTGGAATTAGTGTTCTCAACATATCAGTATCTTTTGTCTGCATTGCTTTTTGCCCCTCTTCTGCCATAGAGATAAGCAATAAGAATATCCTTCTCAAGATAGGATCAAAATCCTCTAAATTACCAGATACGTTTTTTACAATACAGTAATTTTTACCCTGTTCAACAATTTCATACCCTACTGTCTCTTTTCCAAGCGCTTTTTGCACAGATTCAAGTTCTGTTTGTTTATCAAAATTGCACTTGATTTCATCAATTCCTCTTTTATACATTGCGTGGATAAATCTCGCAGTCATGGGTTCTAACTGAGTTATATCTAACTCTATTTTTGCTGTCTCTTTATTGCCCTGGGTAGACACTATCAACTGGTTTCCTTTTTCCTGTATCTCTAGTTCATCCCCTTTTTTCAGGTTCAATCCTTTGCACCATTTTCTCGGAAGTGAAACTAATTGTGTAGAATTTGCTATTTGGATAACTTTTCTTCTCATTTTAAACCCCCTTAAAGTACCATATAAACTTAAATCATATTAATAAAGCAATAGATATATTTAAAGCTTTCTACAAATTATATAAAATGAGATATTTATATAATGTTTATAAATTATAAGAGTAAACTATATAAAAATCACCTACTTTCTATAACTTATCGGAAGTTATCCGGTAAGGGGGGATAAAATGCAAGCAAAAAAAAGTAGATTAGAACAATTCGATGCATTGCCATTTATACCACAGAAACACATTCACATCAGCGAAGAAATGGATATAGATCAAATATCCCAAGATGAAGACCTCCTCGAAGGTATGCAGCCATGGGAACAAGCATTTGAATTAGGTGCTCAGATGGCTAGCGACGAGATGGATGAAGTCTATGAAAACTAAAACATTTATCAGAGACGTTCAAGAGCTTAAAAAATTCATCGAATTTGAATTAAAGCAAAAAAATTACGTCAATAAAATAATAAAGAAAGCATCCCAGAGGTGATAATATGAAAAAAAGAAAATGCATCTCCTGTGGCTGGACTGTTGAAAAAAGTGCTCTCAACGATCCATACACCTGTCGTGACTGCGAGCATGATCACGGCATTGAAGAAGAAAGATATCTGTGGCTGGACTGCCCTAATTAATGTCTTCACTCACGAATCTAAGGGCCTACTGGTTCGCGCTGGTAGGCCTCTAGTTCTATTTAATATAAAAAACATAATTTCAACCGAAGTTTTTAAATACTAATTCTTTTTTCTCAAATTTATTGACCATTCGGAGTGAAATTTATGCGGCCAGAACTTAAAGAGATTTACAGAATACAAAAAGAACTTAAACTTTTAAGCGGAATAAATGCTTTGCTTGGCTGGGACCAGAATACCTACATGCCTGAAAACGGCTGCTATAAAGACCGTGCAGAACAATTCTCTGTCATCAGCAGGATAGCTCACAAGAAATTTACTTCTCCTAGTTTTCAAAAGTTAGTCAATGACACTTTAGCTAAAAAAATACTGAAAAAAGACAGAATGGTTCTCTGTAGGCTAAAGAAAGATATTGACAAAGCAAAAAAACTTCCCCCAGAATACGTCGAGGAAGAAGCAAGAGTCACTGGTTTGGCATACTCTGTCTGGAGAGAGGCAAAAAACACAAATAATTTCAAATTATTTAAACCACATTTAAAAAAAATCATTGAATTAAAAAGAACAGAATGCAAATTAAAAAATCTTCCAGGTCATCCATACAATAGTTTATTAGATGATTTTGAAGAAGATATGACCACAAAAAAGTTGAAAGAAACTTTTGCTTATTTAAGAATAGAACTCGTCAAGCTTCTTAATGAAATTAAAGCAAGCAAAAAATACCGCAAAAATGTTCCTGAACCAGAGTGCGATCCAGATCAGCTTCGTAAATTATGTGATTTCATCAGGATAAAGATGCAAGTTACAGATGATCGTTCAAGAATGGATGCAACAGAACATCCATTCACCACAACAATTGGTCCTGATGACGTCAGAATAACAACTAATTATAAAAGAGGCACTGTTGATGCAATATCCTCTACTATTCACGAAGCAGGTCATGCATTATATAATCTTGGTCTCCCAAAAAAATACAGATACACTGCATTATGGGGCGGAACAAGTCTTGGAATGCATGAATCACAATCAAGATTCTGGGAAAAAGTTATAGGAACCAATCCAGTCTTCTGGAAATATATGTATCCTATTCTAAAACAACACGCAAATAAGATTGTTTCAGAAGAAGATTTAGTCTTTACCATGAACAATGTTAAGCCAAGCTTCATTAGAGTTGCTGCTGATGAAATCACATATAATCTTCACATTATTTTAAGATTTGAAATCGAGCTGGATTTAATCGAAGGCAATGTAGAAGTACGTCAGCTCCCTAAACTCTGGAAGAAAAAGATGAAAGAACTGCTAGGAGTCGTACCAAAAACCGACACAGAAGGCGTTCTACAAGACGTCCACTGGTCTCACGGCATACTAGGCTACTTCCCGACATACACCCTAGGAAATATCTATGCCTCCCAATTATACTACGCAATGATAAAAGATAATCCTAAAATCATGGATGACCTGCAAAAAGGCAATTATGACAGGATTATCAAATGGATGAGAAAAAATGTTCACAAATACGGCAGAACCCTCTCAACAGAGCAAATCGTTGAAAAAGCAACAGGAGAAGGTCTGAATCCAAGGATTTTCGTCAAATATCTCAGAGAAAAATTCACAAAGATATACGACCTTTAATTGAAAAGTATACTTTCTAGTAAATAAAACTTTAAAAACCTCGAATTATAGCACTAAATATGGTGGGTGGATTGTTGTTTGGTTAGTGCCCCAAAATTTGATTCTCAAAAATTGAAGGAGACATAAGAATATGGTGGGATACAAAAGGCCGGAAGACGACATTTTAGAATCGCAAACTATACGAAAATATCCAGTGCTGCACAATCTAAGTAAAGCAAGACGCAGTATAATGGAAAATTTTATTGAAGATTACCAAAATTTTCTAGGTAAGTTAAGCACACCCATGGATGTGGTTGATGAAGTCGTAAGACGGGCTAAACTCAAAAAAAGAGGCAAAGACAAGAAATGGTTCACATTTCAAGAAGGATTTCATCCAACACAAAACTATTTTATTGTTGATAGAGAAGGAACAAACTTTGCTATTGTCAAATATGGTCAAAGAGGCAAGCCATACGTATTAGAAGCAGGATTAAAGGTACTTTTTGCCCATACAGATTCTCCTTGTTTGATGGTAAAAGCAAGACCTGAACGTTTTGAGTGGGATCCAGACCTAAAAGAATTATACTCTGGTGCAAGATTAGACACAATTCCTTATGGCGGCGTACATCCCTATCAATGGCTTGGCAGAACAGTCTATCTCACTGGCTGGACAATCACAAAGAATGGAGTCAAAAAAAGAATTAAACCACGCACAGGATACATTCCAGATTTTTCACCGCATATTAATTCAAGTGCAAGACAAACTTCAACCAGTTTCAATGAAGCATTCAGCATGGAAAGCTTGGATGTCATTCTAGGAAACGAAAGTAAAAAATCCATGAGAGAATTTTTTGGAATGAACTGTACTGAAGATTGGGCAAGCAGCAGAATTTTTGTAGTTCCTTATGCAAATCCCCGAATGTTAGACAATTATTTTATGACAGGTTATGGACATGATGACAGAGCGTGTGTTTTTGCTGCAATGAGAGCTTTATTCAGATCAAAACCAAAGCATACTTGTGTATTTTTTGGTTTTGACAAAGAAGAAATAGGAAGTCATGGCATATCTGGCGCTCAAGGAAAATTTTTTGAGAATGTAATAAATGAATTAGCTTATGGTGAAGACAAGCAATACTGGTCAATAAAAGACCTAGGTTACAGAGTTGACAGGATAATTGACCGCAGTTTAGCAATTAGCGCAGATGTGGATATCGGATCTACACATGCTGAAATTGATGAGATTGATCGAGAAAACGTTGCAAGAATGGGATACGGTCCTTTTATCAAAGCACAAGACGGAGCCTGCGATGATAATCAAATTTCGCCTATAACCGTAAGAACCATGAGAAATCTTGTTGACGGCAGAAAAAAAATAAGATGCCAATTCATTGGTTCTCCGCATAAAGCAGATGAAGTTGAAGGAGTTTCAACAATGAGCATTGATTTCACCAACAGGAGAGGTTTAGAGACTGTTGATGCAGGCATTGGTGTCGGAAGTCTGCATAGTCCTGAAGAAATACTCAATGGCGGAGATTTATATTGGTGTGCAGAGCTATACCAAACTTTCTTCGAGAGTGATAGTTGATTTTTTTTCTCTTTCTCAAACCACCACCTTTAAATAAAACTCCATTTT
The DNA here is from genome assembly GCA_019323135.1 of Candidatus Woesearchaeota archaeon. GTDB lineage: Archaea > Nanobdellota > Nanobdellia > Woesearchaeales > ARS49 > WJJT01. The sequence continues at coordinate 2,651 of JAHWHT010000047.1, read as the reverse complement.
CTATTTTTTTATGGGCGAGAAATACGCAATGTACTGCAAAAAATGCGGTAGTTTGTTGATTGGTGAAGACACTTCTTTTTGCAAGAATTGTGGAGAAACAACCAAAGCATTTTCAAGATGGTCTATTGCAAGCTGAGATTCTTAAGTTTTCCAAAATCATAAATTTCTTTATCTACAACAAAAACCTCAAAATTACTCAAATTTTGGTCTAAGAATGGACTTAATAAATCTTCAGAGCCAACATCTGTTCCGTCGGTTAACAAATTAAAAGAGGGCTGCACAATTAACACTTTTCGTTTATACTTTCCTTTAAGATAACATTTATACTTCTCTGAGCGAACATCTGAGCGAATAAAGACTGCAGGGTGTTCATGCCCGATAATAATCACTTCTGCCAATCTCTTAGGCACTTTATGTCCATGTGTTATCAAAACATCATCAACAAAAAGTTCATCAACAACTTTTATCTTTTTTTTATCTGCAATAGGTCCTAAGATAGTATCATGATTTCCCTTAATTAAAACAAGCTCCCCTCTTCTCTCAAAATAATCAATCAATCGCATAACATCTTTCCATTCTTGTTGAGATATTACCCCGAATTCATGCTTTAAATCACCATTGATTACAATCATTTTAGGTTTAACTTTAGAAAATATCATGTCAAGCCTAGCAATAACATCTTTATACTGCATTCTAGGAACCAAAACACCTTTTTTGCTCAGTCCTTCTTCATATCCTATATGAAAGTCTGATAAAACAAGAATCTTATGTTTAGTTAAATAAAGTCCTAAGTCTATTAGTTCTATTCCTGGATAAATCTCCATAATTAAATAAAAAAAGAAATAAAGTTAAAAAGCTTACCTTTGCAAAGCAGCTAGTGTACTTTGTTCACAAGTGAACAGTATTATTCCTGCTACTTGTCCGCCGCTTGGAGCAACCATGACTCGCGGTGCTGCTTGTCTTGAGCTTGTGAAGATATTCAATCTGTCTGGGTTAGGGTCTGTATCTAATACAAATCTCAATCCAAACTGGCTCATTCCCTGCTCTCTGCCCTCAACAGACACATCATCCTGCATCTGAGGAGATATCACATTAATATTCAAGCTGCTGCCTTGCTTCACTATCTTCATCTTATTAATTTCGTCAACATTTTGTTCCTGTCTCAATTCCCAAGGCACTCTTAATTCAATATCGCCGACACCTGCTCCGAACTTCAATAGCAATTGATCCGCAGTCCTAAGTGATACTGTTCCGCCGCCAATTGCTCCATCATTATTTTGGTCTACTTTGATTCTTTTGTTTGCTGCATCTACATTAAACGCAAAGTTATATCCGCCCAGGTTCATGTTTCCATTGCCAGTTGCAGCGTTATAATTTGCTTGTTTAGTTCCGCCGCTTGCCATGTCTCTCCAATAAAGAACATTATTACTCGTATCAACTTTATTCAGCATGTATATCCAGCTCGGATCATTTAATCCTGGTCCTGCGCTTAAAGCAAAGTAATCTTGCGTATCTATCCAATTGCCTTCTGTTACAATGAAGTCTCTGTTTCCAGAATCACTGCCCCAACCAAATGGATTTGCTCTTACAATATCTAGATTTCTGTATGTTCCGCCTCTTAATAATGAGAATGTTGCTCTGTATTGTTTTCTTGAACCATCAAACACAATGTTTCCTGCTCCTGCTGGTGCAGATGAACTTGCCGCAGCTGTTCCTGCTCCAGATCCAACTTGTGCAAGGAATAAGTTTACTTCTGGCGACCATCCCAAAGCTTGCGGGTAAAGCATGTACTCTGAAACACCATGTTTCGGTAATACATCAAATTCTGCTGTTGGTGCAAGTTGTGTTGCTTCTGGTCTGTATTCTATGCTCTCTATCCTGACAGCATTGTTTATTTGTGAACAGAATATTCTTAATTGTGAATCAACTGTTTTTCCATTGACTCTCACTCCGCCTTCTGTCCATTGATTACAAACTGCAGAAAGGTCTATTGTACCATATCCGCCCATTAATCTTAATTGTATTCTGTTTGAGCCAGGGTTATATGTACTCTGTCCTGACAAGAAAGTATATGTTGTTCCCATGATGTTTACTCTTCTATCACGCAGGTCATCCAAGACATTATTGCTGTCTAATTTGCTCTGCAGTCCAGATTCAAATTGAATTTTATATTGCCATATTGGTGAACCAGGCGCCCAAGATAATGCTGCGCTTGCAGTCTCTGTTGGCGTTTTGATTTGCTTAAACACAAGTCTGCCGCCATTAAAATCTCCTGGAACTCCGAATTGTAGTGATTGTGTATAGTCTGTTCTGCCTTCATTTGTCTGGATTGTTCCAGTTCTTAAACAGTCAGACACTCCACCGCCTATTGCAGTGACTTGACTGTATATATAATCAGCAAAATACAGCCGCATCCCTATTGATTGTCTTGGCTGCTGCAGGGGCTGGTAAGATATCGCTCCTGTTCTATAAAACTCTCCAATCATCACAAGTGACGCAACTATGCATACTAATACAACTATAAAGAATACCCGCTTAGCGGTTGTTAGACCTAATGCCATATAATATCACCTTTTTTGTTTACAAAAAAGACCAACTGAGGCTTTGCTTCAGTGCTGCCTTTTTTAATAATACTCAGATTTTAGTATATA